>JAQTOL010000103.1 GCA_028748945.1 Paludibacter sp. | reverse complement strand
ACGGTGGTAAGAAGAAATAATCCATTGAAATTAAAAATCAGAAAAAAATAAAAATTTCGTAAAAATGGGTGCAAGAAAAAAAATAACAGCCGAAGAAAGAAAAGAAGCTCAAAAGACTCTTTACTTTGCTAAGCTTACAGGCGTACCGACTTCTCCACGTAAAATGCGCCTTGTGGCCGATATGATTCGTGGCATGGAGGTAAACAAAGCCTTAAGCGTTCTGAAGTTCTCGTCAAAAGAAGCTTCAGGCAGATTAGAAAAGTTACTGAAATCAGCAATTGCTAACTGGGAAATCAAAACCGAGCAAAAAGCCGATAATGCTAACTTATATATAAGTACAATTTTCGTAGATTCAGCAACGATGATGAAACGGTTACGCACAGCTCCTCAGGGACGTGGATACCGGATTCGTAAACGTTCGAACCATGTGACATTGTATGTAGATTCAAAAATTACTAACGATAACCAAATTTAATGCTCGATGGGACAAAAAATTAATCCAATAAGTAACCGTTTAGGTATTATTCGTGGATGGGATTCTAACTGGTACGGTGGCAACAATTACGGTGACACTTTGGTAGAGGACCACAAAATTAGAAAATATCTCAATGCCCGTCTTGCAAAAGCCAGTTTATCGCGCATTATTATAGAACGTACACTTAAACTTGTTACTATCACTATTTGTACAGCCCGTCCCGGTATCATTATCGGAAAAGGCGGACAGGAAGTTGATAAACTAAAAGAAGAGTTGAAGAAAATTACCGACAAAGAAATTCAGCTGAATATCTTTGAAGTAAAACGTCCTGAGCTCGACGCTGTAATTGTAGCTAACAACATTGCTCGTCAGGTTGAAGGTAAAATAGCTTACCGTCGCGCAACCAAGATGACTATACAATCTACCATGCGCATGGGTGCTGAAGGAATCAAAGTTCAGTGTTCGGGTCGTTTGAATGGTGCCGAGATGGCACGTTCGGAAATGTATAAAGAAGGAAGAACTCCTTTGCATACCTTCAGAGCCGATATAGATTATGCACACGCTGAGGCATTGACCAAAGTGGGCTTAATTGGTATCAAAGTCTGGATTTGCCGTGGCGAAATCTATGGTAAAAAAGACTTAGCTCCTAACTTTACAGCTACCAAGGAAACTTCACGTGGTGGTGGTGAACGCAGTGATCGTGGCGATCGTGGTGATCGTTATGGAGACCGTTCGAAAAACGACCGCGGAGCAGGTAAAGGTGGTTTTAAAAAGAAAAAGAATTAAACTGTTATTAATGAATTTGATTTAAGGAAATATTATGTTACAACCTAAAAAAACAAAGTTCAGGAGACAGCAGAAGGGGCGCATGAAAGGAAATGCCCAAAGAGGTAATCAGTTGGCATTTGGATCTTTTGGAATAAAATCGTTAGAATCGAAATGGTTAACTGGTCGTCAAATTGAAGCCGCCCGTATTGCTGTAACCCGTTATATGCAAAGACAAGGTCAAATCTGGATTAGAGTATTCCCGGATAAACCGATTACAAAGAAACCTGCTGAAGTACGTATGGGTAAAGGTAAAGGTGCTCCCGAAGGTTTCGTGGCTCCTATCACTCCGGGACGTATGTTGTTCGAAGTGGAAGGCGTATCCTTTGAAATAGCTAAAGAAGCATTGCGTTTAGCTGCTCAAAAACTACCCGTAACTACAAAATTTGTAGTAAGACGAGATTATGATTCAACCTCTGTAAACGTGTAAGGAATATGAAAACAAGAGAAATAAAAGAATTAAATAACAAAGAGATTCTGGAACGTATGGATGTTGAAAAAGATCATCTGACCCGTTTGAAATTGAATCACGCCATTTCTCCTCTTGACAATCCGTTGCAAATCAAGGAGGTTCGTAGAACTGTTGCCCGTCTTGCCACTGAGTTACGTCAGAGAGAAATTAATAAATAAAATCAGACCCTGATGGAAACAAGAAATTTAAGAAAAGAAAGAACGGGCGTCGTTTTCAGTAACAAGATGGAAAAAACCATTACGATTGCTGTAAAATGGAAAGAGAAACACCCTATTTACGGAAAATTCGTGAATAAAACGAAGAAATATCATGCTCATGACGAGAAAAACGAATGCAACATTGGTGACACTGTTCGCATTATGGAAACCCGCCCGCTGAGTAAACTAAAAAGATGGAGATTAACCGAAATTATCGAAAGAGTTAAGTAATTATGATACAACAAGAATCAAGACTCATAGTAGCCGATAACAGTGGAGCAAAAACATGCCTCTGTATCCGGGTATTGGGAGGAACCAGCAAACGTTACGCTACCCTGGGCGATATTATCGTTGTTGCCGTGAAAAGTGTAATACCTTCAGGTGACATTAAAAAAGGTATTGTCTCAAAAGCAGTTATCGTACGTACCAAAAAGGAAGTTCGTCGTGCTGACGGATCTTATATTCGTTTCGATGATAACGCATGCGTATTGTTAAATACTGCAGGTGAAATCCGCGGAAGCCGTATTTTCGGCCCTGTAGCCCGTGAATTGCGTGCTACCAATATGAAAATCATTTCACTTGCACCTGAAGTGCTTTAATCTTCGAAAAACAATATAGTGATGAGTAAATTACACATAAAAAAAGGAGATACCGTTTACGTTAATACCGGAGTTGACAAAGGCAAAACCGGTCGCGTGTTAGAAGTTCTTGTGAAAGACAAACGCGCCATTGTAGAGGGTGTTAATTTGGTGTCAAAGAGCACCAAGCCTAACGCGAAAAGTCCTCAGGGAGGTATAATCAAGAAAGAAGCAACGATACATATTTCAAATTTGAATCCTGTTGAGAACGGCAAACCTGTTCGTGTAGGTCGCAAATTGAATGCAGATGGAAAATTGGTGCGGGTTTCTTTAAAATCAGGAGAGGAAATTTAAGAATGAACACAGCAAGTTTAAAACAAGATTATAGTGAACGTATCGTTCCGATCTTAATGAAAGAATTTGGTTACAGCTCGGTAATGCAGTCACCAAAACTCGAGAAAATTGTTCTGAACCAGGGACTTGGAATCGCTGTTGCCGATAAAAAGATTATCGAAGTAGCAATCAACGAAATGACAACCATTACAGGACAAAAAGCAGTCGCTTCACTTTCTAAGAAAGATATTTCCAATTTCAAATTACGTAAGAAAATGCCTATCGGTGTTCATGTTACGTTACGTGGAGACCGGATGTATGAATTTCTTGAAAGACTGGTACGTGTGGCTTTACCCCGTATGCGTGACTTCAAGGGAATTGCAAATAAATTGGATGGACATGGTAATTATACCCTGGGTATTCAAGAGCAAATCATTTTCCCCGAAATCAATATTGATGGGCTGACCCGCTTACTGGGAATGAACATTACATTTGTAACAACTGCAGCAACTGATGAAGAAGGTTACGCTTTGTTGAAAGAATTTGGATTACCATTCAAAAAAAACTAATTTAGACTTACAATGGCAAAAGAATCAATGAAAGCCCGCGAGGTGAAAAGAGCCAAAATGGTTGCTAAGTACGCCGAGAAACGTGCAAAATATATCGCAGAAGGCAATTACGAAGCCCTTCAATCGATTCCTAAGAACGCTTCTCCGGTACGTTTGCACAACCGTTGCAAAATCACCGGTCGTCCAAAAGGTTATATCCGTCAGTTTGGTATCTCACGTATTCAGTTCCGTGAAATGGCCTCAAACGGTTTAATCCCGGGAGTTAGAAAAGCAAGCTGGTAAAAGCATTTACCATTTATTAATTTGCATTTACTATTCAGATAGTGTGTAAATGGTAAATTGTAAATAATTCAATAGTAAATTATTAAATATTGTCCCGGCAGTCGGGATCAATTTAAAAACAATAATATGACAGATCCAATAGCAGATTATCTTACGAGACTGCGGAACGCTATCAAAGCAAACCACCGTGTTGTGGAAGTTCCATCGTCGAATTTGAAAAAAGAAATGACCCGGATATTGCATGAAAAAGGCTATATCCTCAACTACAAATTTGTAGAAGAAGGTCCACAAGGCACCATTAAGATTGCCTTAAAGTACGATCAGGTTAACAAGGTTAGCTCGATTAAAAAATTGATCAGAGTTTCGACTCCCGGTCTTCGTCAATATGTAGGACATAAAGATATGCCACGCGTATTGAACGGTCTGGGTATTGCTATTCTTTCTACTTCTAAAGGAGTAATGACTAACAAAGAGGCGCTTGACTTGAATGTGGGTGGCGAAGTATTGTGTTACATTTATTAAAAGAAAGAGGAAAGTAATATGTCAAGAATAGGAAAATTACCCATAAACGTGCCGGCAGGAGTTACAATTACTGTGAAGGATGCGTTAGTAACCGTAAAAGGTCCAAAAGGAGTTTTGACTCAGGAAATCAATCCAAATGTCGTAGTCACAGTTGAAGATGGTATTTGTCATGTAACCCGTCAAAACGACGAAAAGCAAAGCCGTTCATTTCATGGTTTGTACCGTTCACTGATAAGCAACATGGTTGTAGGAGTTTCAGAAGGTTACAAAAAAACAATGGAACTGGTCGGAGTTGGTTATCGTGTATCAAACCAGGGACAAACCCTGGAGTTTGCATTAGGTTATACTCACAATATATTTATGAGTTTACCCGATATTATTAAGATCGAAACCAAAAGCGAACGGAATCAAAACCCGGTTTTAATTTTGGAATGTTGCGACAAACAATTGATTGGTCAGGTTTGTGCAAAGATTCGTTCATTCCGTAAACCGGAACCATATAAAGGAAAAGGTGTTAAATTCGCGGGTGAAGTACTTCGCCGCAAAGCAGGTAAATCTGCTGGTAAATAATTTACGTAAACTTGTGAAATTATGACAACAAATTTAGATAGAAGAACAAGAATAAAAGCACATATCCGTCACAGAATTAACGGAACTGCTCAAAAACCACGTATGACCGTATTCAGAAGTAATACTCAGATTTATGCTCAATTGATTGATGACGTAAACGGAGTTACTTTAGCTGCAGCATCGTCACTGGGTTTGAAAGATAAATTATCAAAAACAGAGCAAGCTGCAAAAGTAGGCGCTTTAGTGGCTAAAGTTGCTCAGGAAGCCGGAATTACAGAAGTGGTATTTGACCGTAACGGTTATTTATATCACGGTAGAATTAAACAATTAGCTGACGCCGCTCGTGAAGCAGGCCTTAAATTTTAATCAGGTATGGCAACAAATATGAACAAAGTAAAATCGACCAACGATTTAGAATTGAAAGACCGATTGGTAGCCATCAATCGTGTAACGAAAGTTACCAAAGGTGGACGTACATTCAGCTTCTCGGCAATCGTTGTTGTTGGAAATGAAGATGGAATAGTAGGTTGGGGACTGGGTAAAGCCGGTGAAGTTACCGCTGCTATCGCTAAAGGAACTGAAGCTGCAAAGAAGAACCTGATTAAAGTACCTGTTCACAATGGAACAATTCCTCACGCTCAGGTTTCAAAATTTGGCGGAGCCCAGGTCTTTATCAGCCCTGCATCGCATGGTACAGGAGTGAAAGCGGGTGGTGCAATGCGTGCGGTACTCGAAAGTGTTGGAATTACCGATGTATTGGCAAAATCAAAAGGCTCATCGAATCCTCACAATTTGGTAAAAGCTACAATTGTAGCATTAGGTGAAATGCGTGATGCTCATATGGTAGCTCAAAACAGAGGTGTTTCATTAGATACAGTGTTTAACGGATAAAACGTAAATTATGGCAACAATAAAAATTAAACAGGTAAGAAGTAAAATCAAATGTCCTAATGTTCAGAAACTGACTTTAGAAGCCCTGGGTTTGAAAAAAATGAATGCCGTAGTTGAACACGAAGCAACACCCCAGATATTGGGAATGGTAGCAAAAGTGCATCATCTGGTTGAAATTATCAAATAGTATTATTCTTTGAATCTATTAAAAAATAAGATATGAATTTAAGTAATTTAACCCCTGCAGTAGGTTCTACACAAACCAGAAAAAGAATTGGTCGTGGTACCGGTTCAGGATTAGGAGGAACCTCTACAAAAGGGCACAAAGGACAAAAATCACGTTCTGGATACTCGAAAAAAATTGGTTTTGAAGGTGGTCAAATGCCTATCCAACGCCGTTTGCCAAAATTTGGTTTTAAAAATATTAATCGTGTAGAATATAAAGCTATCAATATAGATACTTTACAACTGCTTGCACAAAGTAAAAACCTTACTAAAATTAGTATAAGCGATTTGAGAGAAGCAGGATTTGTTTCTAAAACCGAATTGGTTAAGATTTTAGGAAAAGGGGTGTTAACTGTAAAAATTGAAGTTGAAGCAAATGGTTTTTCAAAATCAGCTGAAGATGCAATTGTTGCAGCAGGTGGAACAGTCGTAAAAATTTAATGGCATGAAGAAACTCATTGAGACAATCACAAATATCTGGAAGATTGAAGATCTTCGTAGTCGGCTTTTGACTACCACTTTATTAGTAATGATTTATCGCTTTGGTTCTTATGTAGTTTTACCTGGTATTGATCCAAATGCTTTGTCTGCGTTAAAATCTCAGACAAGCGGTGGATTACTTGCCTTATTGGATATGTTCTCGGGTGGTGCTTTTGCAAATGCTTCGGTGTTTGCGTTGGGTATTATGCCCTATATATCGGCTTCCATTGTAATTCAGCTGTTAACTATAGCTGTTCCTTATTTTCAAAAATTGCAACGTGAAGGTGAGAGCGGAACACGTAAGATGAATCAATTTACACGTTACCTGACAGTAGCCATTTTGTTACTGCAAGGTCCATCGTATTTGATTAACTTAAGTGTACAGTTGGCACAGGCCGGTTCTGCAGTACCAAGCGGATTTATGTTTACGCTTACTTCAACCCTGATTTTGTGTGGAGGAAGTATGTTTGTGATGTGGCTTGGTGAACGTATTACCGATAAAGGTATCGGAAATGGTATTTCATTTATCATTTTGATTGGTATTATATCGCGTTTTCCGGGTGCAGTGATCAAAGAATTTGCCTCTCGTTTAACTGATTCCGGTGGCGGTTTGGTCATGTTTATTGCTGAGCTTATCGTTTTGTTATTGGTTATAGCTGCTTCTATCATGTTGGTTCAGGGAACGCGTAAAATCCCTGTTCAATATGCAAAGAGAATTGTTGGAAATAAACAATACGGTGGTGTTCGTCAATATATTCCGTTGAAAATCAATGCAGCTGGTGTAATGCCTATCATTTTTGCTCAGGCCATTATGTTTATCCCTCTTACTTTAGCCGGATTTGCACATTCGGAAAGTGTAAGCGGTTTTATAGGCGCATTTATGAATAATACCGGTTTTTGGTATAATTTTGTATTTGGAATCCTGATTGTGGTATTTACGTATTTCTATACGGCTATCACCATCAATCCGACACAAATGGCTGAAGAGATGAAACGTAATAATGGTTTTATTCCCGGAATTAAACCCGGAAAACGGACGGCTGAATATTTGGATTTGATCATGTCGCGTATTACTTTGCCGGGTTCTATATTCTTAGCTATTATTGCTATTATGCCCGCTTTTGCACAGATACTAGGCATTAATCAGGGATTTGCACAATTTTTCGGGGGAACTTCCCTGTTGATCTTGGTAGCAGTTGTTCTTGACACACTTCAACAAATTGAAAGTCACTTGTTGATGCGTCATTACGATGGTTTATTGAAATCAGGAAGGATAAAAGGACGTTCAGGTGGTGCTTCTGCCTACTAAACACAAAAAGAATGA
The DNA here is from genome assembly GCA_028748945.1 of Paludibacter sp. Lineage (GTDB taxonomy): Bacteria > Bacteroidota > Bacteroidia > Bacteroidales > Paludibacteraceae > Paludibacter. The sequence continues at coordinate 1,481 of JAQTOL010000103.1, read as the reverse complement.
TTTTTTTAAAATCGGACGAAGAAATTGAATACCTTCGTATTAGTAATCAAATAGTAGCTAAAACGTTAGCTGAGATGGCGAAACTGATTGCTCCGGGCGTAAGCACTGAGCAGTTAGATAAAGTTGCCGAAGAATTTATAAGGGATAATGGAGCTGTACCGGGTTTTCTCGGATACGGCGGCTTCCCTAAATCTATTTGTACTTCAATTAACGAACAGGTTGTACACGGAATTCCATCTGACAAGGTTTTTCTGGAAGATGGAGATGTTATATCGGTTGACTGTGGTGCATATATTAATGGTTTTCATGGTGATTCTGCTTATACTTTTTGTGTAGGAAATGTAAAACCTGAAATAATTGATTTGTTGCGCACGACCAAAGAGTCTTTGTACAAAGGAATTGAACAGGCAGAAGAAGGTCATAGACTTGGGGATGTCGGTTATGCTGTCCAAAGTTATTGCGAAGAGCGGGGTTATTCAGTAGTTCGTGAAATGATCGGACATGGTGTCGGACGCAAACTGCACGAAGCACCTGAAGTTCCGAATTACGGACGAAAAGGAAATGGTATTATGCTTAAGGCTGGAATGACAATTGCCATTGAGCCTATGATTAACCTTGGAACCCGGAATCTGGTATTTGAAAATGATGGTTGGACAACCCGGACTTTAGACCGGAAGCCTTCTGCTCATTTCGAACATTCAATTGCCATTCGACGTGGCAAAGCCGATATATTATCGAGTTTTGAATATATAGAACAAATTTTAGGAGACAAAGCAATCTGATTTATGGCCAAACAAACAGCAATCGAACAAGATGGAAAGATAATCGAAGCATTATCGAATGCCATGTTTCGCGTAGAATTGGAGAATGGACACGTAATAACCGCTCATATCTCAGGTAAAATGCGTATGCATTATATAAAGATTTTGACCGGAGATAAAGTGAAAGTTGAAATGTCACCTTATGACTTGTCAAAAGGAAGAATTTCTTTTAGATACAAATAATATTAAATATTTTCCCATGAAAGTAAGAGCATCTGTAAAGAAGCGCACCGACGATTGCAAGATCGTGCGGAGAAAAGGTCGCTTGTATGTAATCAACAAAAAAAATCCTAAGTTTAAACAACGTCAGGGTTAATTATTTATTTTTTGAAAAAATAAGTTTATGGCTATAAGAATTGTCGGAGTAGATTTACCTCAAAACAAAAGAGGAGAAGTTGGATTGACTTATATCTACGGAATAGGTCGCAATAGTGCAAAAAAGATTTTAGAAACTGCCGGTGTTGATATCAACATCAAAGTGAAAGATTGGACAGACGACCAAGCATCTAAGATCCGCGAAATCATTGGAGCGGGATTCAAAGTGGAGGGTGACCTTCGCTCAGAGGTACAAACGAACATCAAACGTTTGATGGATATCGGTTGCTACCGCGGTGTTCGCCACCGTATCGGTCTTCCATTGAGAGGTCAGAGTACGAAGAA
>JAQTOL010000102.1 GCA_028748945.1 Paludibacter sp. | reverse complement strand
TCACTCATCGTGCATGACAGGCGACATTTTTGGTTCGATGCGCTGCGAGTGTGGTGAACAACTACATAAAGCAATGGAGCTTATTGAAAAAGAAGGGAAAGGCGTGGTAGTTTATATGAATCAGGAAGGTCGTGGAATTGGTCTTATGAACAAGATAAAAGCCTATAAATTGCAGGAAGAAGGTATGGACACAGTGGACGCTAATCTTCACCTGGGATTTGATGCTGATGAACGTGATTACGGGGTTGGAGCACAAATATTACGTGAAATTGGTGTCAGCAAAATACGGCTTATGACAAATAATCCTGTTAAACGAATCGGACTGGAAGCCTACGGACTCACTATTGTTGAAAATGTTCCCATTGAAATAAGCACAAACCCCTACAATGCATTTTATATGCAAACAAAAAAATTAAAAATGGGACACGAGCTTAAATATGTAAAAGGAAAAAACGAGTGAACTAATGAATAATTAACAGTTTATAGGTTATAAAACATATCAGACAAATTATGAAAACCGCATTTATTACCGGAGCTACATCGGGTTTTGGGCGAGCAATTTCGGTTCGGTTAGCGAAGTTAGGTTATCAATTAATCATTACCGGTCGTAGAACTCAACGTTTGGAAGAATTTTCGAAACAATTAAAATCAGATTACCCATCGGTGGAAGTGGTATCTCTTTGTTTCGATGTCCGTAATAATGATGCTTGTACAGAAGCAATTCAATCGTTACCTAAAACATTTCAGACTATTGATTTACTGGTTAATAATGCAGGATTAGCTGCCGGAGCGTCACCTTTCGACGAAAGTGATTTGAAGGATTTCGATCAAATGATTGACACAAACGTTAAGGGACTTTTATATATTACCAAGTTAATTGTTCCGGGCATGATAAAACAACAATCGGGTCACATCATCAATATCTCATCCATTGCAGGTATCGAGGTTTACCCCAATGGCAGCGTATACTGTGCCTCGAAGCATGCAGTAAATGCCATTACAAAAGGCTTACGGCTCGATTTGGTAAAACATGGCATTAAAGTAAGTTCTGTTTCACCCGGAATGGCTGAAACAGAATTTTCACTTGTCCGGTACCACGGGGATGCTGATAAAGCAAAAGCAGTTTATACCGGACTTATACCTTTGAATGCCGAGGACATTGCCGATACCGTCGAATTTATTGTAACCCGACCTGCACATGTTAGCATAAACGATATACAAATAAATCCTGCTCAACAGGCAAATACATATATTTCATTTAGAAAATAATGGTACAGTGAGAATAAAGTGTTGTAATTCTGATATTTATGTATGTATTTCTAATTAAGAAATCAGAATGACAAAGATTTATCAGTGCTAAATATCAATTATTTTAAAAAAATAACCTATTTTTGTAACAGCTATTTTTTAGCTACTGTAATTCAACTGTTTTGTAGAAATATAAAGCACTATTATTAAAATAACATTGAAAATGAGCCCACTTGATTTAAACAAGGATTCTGAAATCGTACCACACGAAGAAACTGAAATTACAGAAGATGCTAAAGTTGAAAAAACTGCTAAGGCAAAAAAAGTTACGAAAGAAGTCAAGAAGATTGATGAAGTAATAGTTACTGATGAAGCGACAGCGAACGAAGAAGTTGCTGAATCTGAAGAATTGACAATTACGAATGAAGTTAATGTGACTGATGACGTAAAAATTACCGACGAAGCAACTACCACTGAGGAAGTTGCAGAAACCGATACTATAAAAATTGCCAAAGAAGTAAAGGATACTGAAAAAGTCAAAGAAACTGCATTGGAAGTAATTCCTGAAGTAAGTTTAGAACTTGATGTTAACGATCAACCAAAAGAAGTTGCTTTGAATATACCCGATTATACCTCGAGCACGAAACAGGAATTAATCGATGCCTTAAAGTTGTTAATCAACAAAGAAGTGGATGAGGCGAAAGATGAAGTGGAACACATTAAACAACTTTTTTACAAAAAGATTAAGTCAGAAGTTGAAGATCAAAAAAAACAATTTATAGAAGCTGAAGGGAATGAAGAAGATTTTATTGCTTCGAAAGATGAATTGGAGGATATTTTTAAATCTCTTTTAAATACATTCAGGGCAAAAAAAGCCTCAGCAATGGCTCAAAAGGAAAGTGAAAAGGAAAATAATTTACTCCAAAAGCAACATCTTTTGGAACAAATGAAAGTGTTGGTTGCAAGCAATGACGATGTTTCTACACATATTAATGAATTTCGGGCACTACAACAAAAATGGAAATCGATCGGACAAGTTCCGCAAACGGCTTCCACTGAACTGTGGAAACAATACAATTTATATCAGGAATCGTTTTGGGATTTAATAAAGATAAACAATGAACTACGTGAATACGATTTCAAGAAAAATCTGGAGTCTAAAAATTTGCTCTGCGATGCTGCTGAAAAATTAGCAGAAGAACCGGATATAATTTTAGCATTCCAAAAACTTCAGAAATTACACGAAGAATGGCATGAACTAGGACCTGTTGCCCGCGAAATAAGGGAAGAAGTCTGGACACGCTTCAAAGAAGCATCAACAGCAATTAACAAAAAACACCAGACCTATTTTGAAACCATCAGGAAGATGGAAGAAAAAAATCTGGAGTTAAAGATTGCATTATGCGAAAAAATAGAGGCATTTGAATATAGTAATCTTAACAACTACCATGGTTGGGATGACGCGACCAAGACAGTTATTGCATGGCAGGAAGAATGGAGATCTATTGGCTTTGCGCCCCGTAAGACAAATCCTAAAATATTTGACCGTTACCGTAAAGCCTGCGATGCCTTTTTTGCGGCTAAAGGGGAATTTTACAAGGAATCAAAAAATTTACTGACTCAGAATGCCGACAAAAAAAGAGCTCTGTGTGAACAGGCAGAACTTTTAAAGGAGAGTAAAGAATGGAAGGAAACGAGTGAAAAACTTATCCTTCTACAAAAAGAATGGAAAACAATCGGACTTGTTCCCAAAAAATTATCGGACGAATTATGGAATCAATTTATCGCTGCATGCGATTATTTCTTTGAACAAAAGAACAAAAGTACTTCCGGTCAACGGACCCTTGAAACTGAAAATCTGAACAAGAAAAAAGAATTAATTGAAAAAATTAATAAATTGGATAAAACAGGGAACTCCAATGAATCACAGACTGCTTTACGATCATTAATGAGTGAATGGAACGAAATTGGACATGTACCTTTCAAGGAAAAAGACAAAATTTATAAAGAATACCGTGAAGCGGTGGATAAACAATTTGAAGAACTGAACATTGATGCCTCAAACAGACGCCTGAATTCATTCAAAAGCAATCTGAAAGACATGAATAACAAAGGTGAAAACAAATTGAACCGGGAACGCGAAAAACTAATGCGAGCCTTCGAGCACCTTAAATCGGAAATAGGCACCTACGAAAACAATATTGGATTTTTTACATCTTCTTCCAAAAAAGGAGGCGGATTAATAAAAGAAATGGAACGAAAAATTGAATCATTGAAAGAAGAAAGCAATTTGATAGAACAAAAAATTAATTTAATCGACCAGAATATGTAAATTGAAAATAAAAGACTCAACTTGCAAATTTAAATCATAAGATAATAAGCCCCATCTATAGAATGGGGCTTTTTTTGTTATCTTTAGTCTGCAATATTGAAAAATAATCAAAATGACAATCTTTTGACTACAAATTTCAAAAAATATTAAATCAATCAGTAATGTAATAAATTTCAAATTGTGTATGTAGGATAATTATTACAAAAAAAAATATAATTAATCAACAACAATTTCACTACCTTTACAATTTACTTTTATTTACATTATTATGCTTATCCTAGCACACATCCAGTTTAGCTTAGAACAATTTTTATTCAACAACAAACGACAGAAAATCACAATCAATTTTTAACATATACGCTATTATGACTAAATATGACTTCATATTGGTAGGAAAAGTATCATATTAAGCTAAAAAAATATGTTTTTTCTTCATTGTGATACTCTATTTTTGCAATGTCGGAATGTGTAATTTCGTCAAAACAATTAACCTTCTAATATTAAATTTAATTCCATGAAAAGAAAAATCAATTTTCTATTGGTTTTACTCCTGTTTGGAGTATGCCTGGTTTCTGCACAACAGAACCTTTCTGTTTCGGGAGTTGTAACAGATGCAGGTGATGGATCTCCAATGGTTGGAGTTTCAGTACTTGTAAAAGGAACAACAAATGGAACGGTAACAGATGTGAACGGAAAGTACTATCTTTCCCTCCCCCATGGTTCAACACTTGTATTCTCATACATTGGTATGGAAAAACAAGAAATTCTTGCCAGAGTAAATGTTATTAATGTCAAACTTCAATCGGATGCCCGCATGTTGAATGAAGTTGTGGCAATTGGTTATGGAACCATGAAGAAGAGTGATCTTTCAGGTGCATCAGTTACTGTAAGTGAAGAAAAGCTCAAAGGTTCCATTATAACCAATATGGATCAGGCATTACAAGGCCGGGTTACCGGTGTTACCGCTGTTCAAACTTCCGGAGCACCAGGTTCTTCCGTTTCCATTCGTGTGCGGGGACAGAGTACTATTAATGCCGGTGCCGAGCCTCTATATGTTATCGATGGTGTTCCTGTTCAGGTCACAGGAAAATCGGGTGCTGATTATGGTTTAGGCGATGCACTTGGAAATGGGAAAGTATCTACTGTCTCTCCACTTTCAACTATTAATCCTTCTGACATTGTCTCTATGGAGATTTTAAAAGATGCTTCTGCTACCGCCATTTATGGTTCTCAGGGATCGAATGGTGTTGTTCTTATCACTACAAAACGGGGTAAAGCCGGTGAAGCAAAATTTTCTTATGATGGTATGTACGCGATTCAACGTCAGGCCAAACGATTGGATGTAATGAACTTACAACAATTTGCCGAATATAGCAATAGTATGGCTGCCGAAACCCAGGGACGTGATCAGCGTGTTGAATTCCGTGATCCATCCTTGCTTGGCAATGGTACCAACTGGCAAGATGCTGTGTTTCAATTAGCCCCAATGCAAAGCCATACCATTAGCGCTCAGGGTGGAAACGAATTCGTAAAATATTTTGTTTCCGGTTCCTATATGGGTCAACAAGGTACTGTAAAAGGAACAGACTTTAAGCGTTTCTCTTTCCGAAGCAATTTAGATGCTCAACTGAAAAAATGGTTGAAATTGGGTGTTAATATGACTTATTCAAATACTAATGAACGTTTAGGTCTTGTTGATAGTGAGGCCGGTATTTTAAATATTGCTTTGTTATCGACACCGGATGTTCCAATTTACGATATGGATGGAAACTATACCAGTGTAAGCCGCGAAGGTGTTGCCTCTCGGGTTAATCCAATCGCTAAAGCTTTGGACGAGGATAATTTACTGAATCGGTCTTCTCTGATCGGTAATATTTATTTTGACGCAACAATTATGAAGGGATTAACCTTCCATACGGAATTTGCGATGGATAAAGGAAGTTCCAATGCCGAACGGTTTTTACCTACAGCCACTTATGGCACTTGGTCGCGTTTAATTAACAGCGATTCATGGCAAACCAACCAAAACTTATTCTGGCAGGTAAAAAACTATTTGACTTATGCCAGAGATTTCGGATCGCATAAGCTTACTGCCATGTTAGGTCAGGAAATGTCTGAATCGAGTTGGAAGTACCAAAGTGCTTCGAATACTAACTTACCTGACAATACGATACATAATCCTAATCTGGGAACAGGAACTCCTCTGATCAGTGCCGGATTCGGAAGCAGTGCTATGTCTTCGCAATTTGCCCGCGGTACCTATAACTATGCTGACAGGTATTATGCCACATATACTTTCCGTCGTGATGGTTCATCGAAATTCGGACCCAATAACCGTTGGGCTTCATTCCATTCCACTGCTGCTTCCTGGCGTTTTTCAAATGAAACGTTTATGGAAAATATAAAGCCTGTTATAAGTAACGGTAAGTTACGCATAGGCTGGGGACAAACAGGAAATCAATTTATTGATGATTACTTATGGGGAGCCAAAATTACAAAAATGCCAACCGGTCTGGGTGTAGCTTATCGGCCTTCGAATATTGCCAATCCTTACCTTCAGTGGGAAACACAGGAACAAACGAACTTAGGATTAGACCTTGGTATGTTTGATAATCGGATTGAACTAACCGTTGATGCATATTACAAAGTCTCAAAAAATATGTTAATGCCCGTAGACCTGCCTTCGTATATGGGAACGGATGGAAATGTTTCAAGTGCACTGGCAGCCCCCTGGGGAAATATCGGATCACTTGAAAACCGAGGATTAGAAATTGCATTAACTACACATAATATTAAATCTAAAGATTTCCAGTGGGATACTGAAACTCAAATTTCATTCAATAAAAATAAATTATTGGATCTGACCGGGACTTCTTCAACAGCCATCGAAGGTTATGGACAATGGACTGATGTTGTATCACACACCGAAGTTGGTCAGTCACTTTATAATTTTTACGGTTATAAAGTGGTAGGTATTTATCAGGATAAAGCTGATCTGGAAAACTACACAAATAGTCTTGGTAATAAAGTAACTCCTAAGAAACCTTCTACTTCTACACAACCATGGAGTCGCACCAATACAACCTATGTTGGTGACCTGAAGTATGAAGATGTGAATCTTGATGGTAAAATTGATGAGAATGACCGGACTAACTTAGGTTCACCGATGCCAATTTTCACCTTTGGTTTTAATAATACAGCTCATTATAAAAACTTTGATTTAACTGTATTTATCAATGGCTCATACGGGAATAAAGTGATGAATTATTCGGCTATAAATCTTTCCAGTATGAAAGATATGTGGAGTAATCAATTGGCCGTGGTAACAAATCGTGCCCGACTGACTCAAATTAATACTGCTCAGGTTTACCCTTATGTAAACTCAACAGGTAATCAGGTAAACAATTGGTACGATGATATTGATAATGTGAAAGTGGCAAATCCCGGAACTAACGTTCCGAGGGCTATACAAAACGATCCGAACGGAAATACAGATATGTCGAGCCGTTATATCGAGGATGGATCTTATTTACGAATCAAGAATATTGCATTAGGATATAATTTTGATACTAAAATACTGAAGACATTACATCTGCAGTCCTTGCGTATCTATGCGAACATTCAAAATTTATATACTTTGACCAAGTACAGCGGTTTTGACCCAGAGGTGGGCATAAATACCGCGAGTCAATCAGGGAATGTATATGGGTTAGATAATGGACGTTATCCTTCACCTCAGGTATATACATTTGGATTAAATCTATCATTCTAAATTATTGAAAGGAAATAATATGAAAAAACTTAATATTAAGAGTTTGGCGATTGCCTCCATTTTGTTAGTTGGGATGAGTTCTTGTTCCGATTTTCTAAATCGCCCGGCCGAAGACACCTATACCACTGATGGTTTTTATCAAACCGATGCGCAATGTTTTCAAGGGGTTAATGCACTTTACAATTCACCCTGGTACGATTTTCAACGTGGTTTTATAAAAATTGGTGATGTGCTTTCGGGCAATGTTTATTATAGTACCGATAATGCTTATCAATCTTTTGTCTTAAAATCGAGTGATTCCGATTTGAAGAATGCATCTGCATCGTTGTGGTCGGTGAATGCATATTGCAATACAATTATTGAGAATATCAATATGAAATCAGGACCTGCTGTTACAGAAACGACTAAAAACACCGTAAAGGGTGAGGCACTGACATGGAAAGCCATGGCTTATTTCTATCTGGTACGCTGTTTTGGTGCTATTCCTATAATTCACAGCAATAGCGAGATTATTGCCAGTAGTCAGTCAAACAGTGTATATAAGAACAAAATTGAAGATGTCTATACTTATATCGTAAAAGATTTGGAAAAAGCCATTGAACTTCTACCTGCAAGTAATCTTCCCGGACGTATTGACAAATACAGTGCGTATGGTCTTTTATCAAAAGTATACCTGACTAAAGCCGGTTACGGACAGAGCGGCACCCGTAATGCAGAAGATTTAGCAAATGCAGCTAAATATGCGAAATTGGTTATTGAAGAAAGTGGGCGGACATTAATGCCTGTCTATTCGGATATTTTCCGTCTTAAAAATAACGGAACACAATCATTTGTAGGTGAAGATTTAATTTCGTGGCAGTGGACAATCGGTAGCCAATGGACTTGTCAAAATTCCGAGCAATCGGATCTTGCATTAGCCGGATTCTCTGAATTTGCCGATACCTGGGGTACCTGGGTTGGACTAACCATTGATTTGGAAGATGCATTTGGTGAAGACGCGTCCAGTTTAACCCGCAATAATTCTGATGCACGCCGAAAAGCAACCATGATGATGCAGGGTGATCATTACGATTATTTCTGGACAGACAAAGGTGGTTTTGACTATGACTGGTCGAAACCCACATCGAGTGATGGTAAGCTGACAGTAACATATGGTAGCGGAACCGGCTCGAATTGTGTAAAAAATATTGTTGGTGATAATGCCGACCATTTGGCAGGTATAGGTGTTGGCATGGATCGTATGGCTACGGCATTAAGTACTCACTTGCTTCGGTTGGCTGATGTATATTTAATTTATGCTGAAGCAGTTTTGGGAAATAATGCTTCTACTTCCGATGCAGGTGCATTAAGTGCTTTCAATGCTGTTCGTGGTCGAAGTGTAAGTAATTACACCCCTAAAACGTCTATCACGTTCGATGATATTTTTAATGAACGTCGGTTGGAGTTAGCTTGCGAAGGTGATTTTTGGTACGATTTTGTACGCTTAAGTTACTATAAACCAGATGATGCAAGAGCCAGACTGGTAGCTCAGAACCGTGGTTATTGGAACGGTTTGGAAGGCTATTACAAAGGAACTGCTGACAAATCAACGGTTACCAAAACAGTCGTGAATATCAGTGCAGGAAATGTATTCTTCTCCATTCCTTTTCCGGATACAGATCAATCTGCAAATCCAAACTTATCAAAAGATCCGGTTTCATTTGACTTTAGTACGATTAGTTTCTAAAAAACAATAAGAATGAATATGAAAAAAATATATAAATCAACAATAAAGATGGTTACAGCGCTCTTTGTATTGGCATCGTTAATAGCCATACCAGCGTGTAACGACAATCCGGATGCTTACGTTGTAGCTTCAGGTAAGCCGACAGTGTCATATGTCCGCATTCCGG
>JAQTOL010000101.1 GCA_028748945.1 Paludibacter sp. | reverse complement strand
GAGTATTTGTATCACCAACGAACTATTTCCCCGTGTTTTTAAAACACGGAATATCTATAAAAACGGAGGAACCTATTTCGGTCCCTACAGTTCTACTTATACCATCAATTCCATCCTGGAAATAATTCACGACCTATTCCCTATTCGCACCTGTAAACTGCCCCTGACCAAAGAGAATATTCAGGCAGGAAAATTCAAAGTTTGCCTCCAGTATCATATTCATAAATGCAAAGGACCCTGCGAAGCAAAAGAAACAGCGGAAGAATACCGTAAAAATATAGAACAAATAGAACAAATCATCAAGGGAGATGCCAACGAAATCAGCAAAATATTGCTGGACCAAATGCAGGAATTAGCGAAAGAATTCAGGTTTGAGGAAGCGCATCAACTCAAATTAAAATACGATTTAATTGAAAATTTCAAGACAAAATCGGTTGTTGCCAATACAGTGGTAGAAAATACCGATGTCTTTGCCTACGATGAAAATGAGAATTCGGCCTATGTAAATATCCTCCGGATATCGAAAGGTTGCATTATTCAGGGCTACACGATAGAATATAAAAAGCGTCTCGAAGAGCCAAAAGAAGATTTGCTGGCCATGGCCATTGTTGAACTTCGGGAGCGATTTCAAAGTAATTCGAAAGAAATTCTGGTTCCCTTTGAAATTGATTTCCCTGTAAAAGGAGTATCGGTATCGGTTCCCCAACGCGGTGACCGGAAAAAATTACTCGACTTGTCTTTACAAAATGTGCGGCAATACAAGTTTGACAAACTGAAGCAGGCAGAGAAACTGAATCCCGATCAACGAAGCATTCAACTATTGAAAAAAATTCAGGATGCTTTGCAATTGGAAAAACCACCTATGACCATTGAGTGTTTTGATAATTCAAATATTTCCGGCACCGATGCAGTTGCTGCCTGTGTCGTCTTTAAAAAAGCAAGACCTTCCAAACAGGATTACCGTAAATATAATATTAAAACGGTAGTTGGCCCCGACGATTACGCCTCCATGAAGGAAGTGGTTCGAAGACGTTACAGCCGAATGATCAATGAAGAGTCTCCCCTCCCCGATTTAATTATTGCCGATGGAGGAATCGGACAAATGGAAGTCATCCGGCAGGTTGTGGTTGATGAGTTAAAATTAAATATTCCTATTGCCGGACTGGCAAAAGACAGTAAGCATCACACCCGGGAATTGCTTTTTGGATTTCCTCCAAAAGCGATCGGTCTGAAACCGGTTGATCCTTTATTCAAATTACTGGCACAGATGCAGGATGAGGTTCATCGTTTTGCCATCACTTTTCATCGTGACAAGCGAAGCAAGACTCAGACTGCTTCGGAACTCGATACGATACCCGGCATCGGGGAAAAAACAAAAAATGACCTGATAAAGCATTTTAAGAGCGTAAAACGAATCAGAAGCGCTGAATTAAAGGAGCTGATTGAAACAATAGGAACTACCAGGGCTACAACCATTTACAAACATTTTAACCCCGATTTGACAGCCTGAGAATTGAATAAAATAAAACTTCTGTCCGGATAACAGGGTTTAGGAGACGGAAAAACGCTTATATTTGCAAAAAAAACAGAAGTAAAAGGCAAGAGCTAAGAGCTAAGAATATTGATCGAGAATTTATATTTTTTTTACTTACTCCTTAACTCTTACTTCTTACTTCTAAAAATAAAATTATGACAACTTACGAAATAAAATCATTAGACACAATTCATAAAACAGCCCGGGAATTTATTAATCAAATTGGAGACCACACGGTTTTTGCATTTAACGGTATCATGGGCGCCGGCAAAACAACTTTTATAAAAGCCATCTGTGAAGAGATGGGAGTAAAAGAAACGATCAACTCTCCTACCTTCTCCATAGTAAATGAATATGAAGCTGCCGATAAAAGAATCATCTTTCATTTCGATTGCTACCGCATAAATAAAATTCAGGAAGCCCTCGATCTGGGAGCAGAAGAATATCTGTACAGCGGAAACCTGTGCTTTATCGAATGGTCGGAAAATATAGCTCCTATCCTACCCGATTCGATAATAAATGTAGATATCGTAGAAATGGAAAATGGAAAAAGAAAAATTTCCGTTCACTAAATGAAAAAAAGAATTCTGCTTATAAAAATTAAATATGAAAACAAAAAAGAAAGACTCCATTGTGGAGCAGGTTAAAGCAGCCCGAAAGCAAAGTCGTGAAGAAGAACTAAAGGCTCATGGCAAGGCCATTAACTATCAGAAAGTAATGGCAAGTAAAAAACAATACAACCGAAAAAAAAATAAGGCAGACGATGAGGTTCTGCCTTATTTGTTTATGTACGCCGGGCACTAAACCCGGCAAATTTTATAAATTACCAGATAGAAACCCGTTTTGCAACAGGAACAAACATAGGATCACCTTCTTTAATTCCAAAAGCATCGTACCAGGCCTGAATTTGTGGTAAAGCACCATCTACACGCCATTTACCCAATGAATGCGGATCGGATTTAGTCCTTTTCAGGATTTCTTCCGGACGAATGTTTCCGGCCCATACATTGGCATAAGAAAGGAAGAAACGTTGTTCCGGTGTAAAGCCATCCTTTACTTCAAGAGGAGCTGCTGCAGTGGCTTTTTTGAATGCCTGATAAGATACCTGCAAACCACCGTGATCAGCGATATTTTCACCCAGGGTAAATTCTCCATTTCCATGCACTCCCGGAGCTACAACAATTGAATCAAAAAATTGAGCCATTACTTTTGCACGGGCATCAAAATTCTTTTTATCGTCAGCCGTCCACCAGTTCTTTAAATTACCATCTTTATCATATTGGCAGCCCTGATCGTCAAACCCATGAGTCATTTCATGACCGATAACAACACCGATAGCACCATAGTTAAAGGCATCATCAGCAGTCATATCAAAGAATGGATATTGAAGAATTCCTGCAGGGAAACAAATTTCGTTGGTTGAAGGATCATAATAAGCATTGACAGTTTGAGGTGTCATCTGCCATTCCGTTTTGTCCACTTTTTTACCGGCCTTAGCATATTGATAGGCATTTTCAAATTTGCTTGCCCGTTGTACATTGGCATAGTAAGAATCTTTGGTTATATCCAGTTTAGAATAATCTCTCCATTTATCAGGATAACCGATTTTTACATAGAATGCTTTCAGCTTTTCTTTCGCTTTTTGCTTGGTAGAATCTCCCATCCAGGTTAAAGCACCAATACGATCAGCTAAAGATTCCTGCAGATTATGAACAAGTTTAAGCATACGTTCCTTTGCTGCTGCAGGAAAATATTTCTTTACGTACATTTGTCCGACTGCTTCACCCAACACACCGTCAACGGTACCAACAGCACGTTTCCAGCGTGGTGCCTGATCTTTTTTACCGGAGAATATCTTTCCGTAAAAATCAAAGTTTTGTGCATAAATGGAGTCACTTAAATAGGGAGCTGATTCATCAACCAATTTCCATTGTAAATACGCAATTTGAGAGGCAATCGGTTCGGTAGTTAGTATTTTTCCCACTTCTACTAATGATTCCTTCTGAGAAACACTGATATCTTTAATATCTTTCAGGCCCAATGAGGTCAGCAAATCATTCCATTGAATGGCAGGCACCATTTTTTGCAATTCAGCAACAGTCATTTTGTTGTAATTTGCATGTGGGTCACGCAGTTTTACTTTATCGTAAGCAGCTTTTGCCAGTCGGGTTTCGATGGTCATAACAGCTTCCATGTTCTTTTGGGCAGCAGCAGGTGTAAAACCGACCAGTTCAAACATTTTTACAATATGTTCTTTATATTTATCACGGATTTCTTTGGTATGTGCATCATTTTCAATATAATAATCACGTTGACCGAGACCAATTCCTCCCTGATAAGTCTGTACAAGATTCATGGAACTATTCATAGGATCGGCAGCCACATAAACTGAAAAATAAGGATTTAATCCGTTTAATGAAAGTTCGGGAATAAGTTTCAGGATATCGGATACATTTTTTGATCCGGCAATCCGTTGCAAATCAGCTTCTATAGGTTTGTAACCATCAGCATTTAGTTTTATACTGTCCATGGCCAGGCTATACATGTCCCCTATCTTTTGTTCAACCGTACCTTTTGAATTTGTTTTTGCAGAAATTTCTTCAATCAACCCACGCAGTTGTGTCCGGTTGTTTTCGGCTAACATATCGAAACTGCCAAAACGTGAGTACTCACCTGTTAAAGGGTGGTTTTTCATCCAGCCGCCACAGGCATACTGATAAAAATCGACATGAGGCGACGCTGTTGTATCCAGATTCGCCAGTTTAATACCGGCATCCAAACCGGCTTTTTTTGAATTGCAAGCTGTTGTCATAAGCGCTAAAGCAATGATTGGAAATAAATACTTTTTCATAATGATGAAAATGATTAAATTATATAATTGAGAGTTATAACATTAAATGTGTCTTTATGGTTCACGTACCGAATCAATGATATTAAAAAGTTCTGAAAGGGAATCGGCTCGAAGCATGGCAATCCGGGTTTCTCTGAAGTTAGGAATTCCTTTAAAAACCGGTGTCGATGCTAAATGCCTCCGGCTATGAATAATCCCTTTCAGACGTTGATTGAAAACACTTTCAACAGGCGTTTGATCCTGAATATCCAGCCATTTTACGGACGAAATAATATGCTCTTTAAGAATGGTTTTCTGTTCCCCGAAACTGAGAAACGAAGCTGTTTCACCTGTTTCAAAATAATGTTTCATTTCTGCAAAAATCCAGGGCCGGCCAATCGAAGCACGTCCGATCATTACGGCATCAACCCCATATTTATCAAAACATTCTGCAGCACGTTCGGGTGTAGTTACATCGCCATTACCGATAATCGGAATATGCATGCGCGGATTATTCTTCACTTCCCCAATCAAGGTCCAGTCGGCATCGCCTTTGTACATTTGCGAACGCGTACGCCCATGAATGGCCAAGGCAGCAATACCGCAATCCTGTAATTGTTCCGCCAGTTCGACTATTACCTTATTGTCTTCGTCCCAACCCAGACGTGTTTTGACTGTAACGGGAAGTTTGACCGCCTTTACAACCTGTCTTGTAATTTCAAGCATTTTTGGAATATCCCGTAATAACCCCGCTCCCGCCCCTTTTCCGGCAACTTTTTTTACCGGGCAACCGAAATTCAAATCGATAATTTCAGGATTTGCCTGTTCGGCAATTCGGGCAGCTTCCGCCATGGCATCGGGTTCACGTCCGTAAAGTTGTATGGCAACCGGCCGCTCCTTTTCATAAATAGTAAGCTTTTGTTCGGTTCGTTTGACACTTCGAATCAGTGCATCAGCCGAAATAAACTCGGTATAAACCATATCCGCTCCGAAACGTTTACATAACAATCGAAAAGCCGGATCGGTGACATCCTCCATGGGAGCCAAAAACAAGGGTTTATCCGGAAATTCTATCGTTGAAATTTTCATATTTATGCAAAAATGGGATGCAAAGTTAGGAATAAATTTGAAAATAGAAATTTTAAATTCTATTAGTTATCTTTGCAAACTGTTTTAATGATTACCCCATATGAAAAAAATCAACATAGTTCTATCATTTGTTCTATTTACACTGAGTGTCTTTTCACAAACAGTTAAGTATTCTACCGCCTGGTTTGGTCCCAATGCCAATCCGGTTCCTGAATTTACGGATGCACGGATTCCTGCAAAAACGACTATCAGTTTAATGGGCGATTATTATTTCGGATTCGGGGATCAAACAACTAACGGTTATTTCAAAGTTGAAGTTCCTTTACTCCCGGAACGTGTTTCATTGAAAGTCTGGACATCCGTTTTTGAACATTATGAAACTACTTCTGCAGTCAGCTTACAACGAATGGCATTGGACGAAAATACTTCGGGGAAAGCTGGCGGTGATTTTTATGTTCAAACCCGTATGTTGGTTTTAAAAGAAACGAATAAAGCACCTGCTATTATATTGAATGCCACGATAAAAACTGCATCCGGAACTAATTTTTTACAAAGACGCTACTTTGACACACCGGGTTATTATTTCGATGCGGAAATTGGAAAATCATTTTACACGAAAAGTAAATTTATCACTGAAATCAGGGCTGTTGCCAATGTAGGGTTTTTGTGTTGGGAAACTACCAACAGCACCCAGGATGACGCAACCATGTACGGAGGAAAACTGATAATTGGAAATTCAAAATGGAAACTTGAAAATACGTTGTCCGGCTATTGGGGATGGATGCATACCAATATAAATTTTGGAGCCGATTACGGGGATGCCCCAACCGTTTATGCAGCAAAATTCAGTATAATGAGTGGTTATATGGATTATTTTGCCCAATATCAGTATGGAATAAAAGATTTTCCTTACCATCAAATCAGGGTTGGAATTAGCTTTCCAATTGAGAAATTAACTCCGAAATATAACCCCTAACCCCTAAAGGGGAATAAGAAAGAACTACCAACACTGAAATCCGAAATATAACCCCTAACCCCTAAAGGGGAACAAGAAAGAACTACCAACACTGAAATGGAACTTGGAATAAGTAAAGCTTGGAAATAGATTAAACAAAAATGAAAATAAATATAAATATAGACGAAAGTAATTTTAGTTCCCCTTTAGGGGCTAGGGGTTCTATTGAAATCATGGCTCCGGCCGGTTCGTGGGAAAGTCTTTCGGCAGCCATTAAGGCCGGTGCCGATTCGGTATATTTTGGTATTGAAAAATTAAACATGCGGAGTAAATCGAGCAGTAATTTTACAACTGATGATTTACGCAAAATTGTAAGTATTTGCAACGAAAATAATGTAAAAAGTTACCTGACAGTTAATACAATTCTTTACGACGGTGATTTGACCCTGATGCGTGTAATCATTGACGTGGCGAAAGAAGTACAGGTCTCGGCAATAATTGCTTCGGATGTGGCCGCTTTGATGTATGCCAACACGGTAGGAGTAGAGGTTCATTTATCTACCCAATTGAATATTTCAAATGTTGAATCGTTGAAGTTTTACGCGCAATTTGCCGATGTGGTGGTGCTGGCACGGGAACTGAATATGGAGCAGGTTTCTGAAATCTATCAGGCTATTGAAAAAGAAAATATTCGGGGTAAAAACGGACAAGCTATCCGCATCGAAATGTTTTGTCACGGCGCATTGTGTATGGCAGTTTCCGGAAAATGTTATCTGAGTCTGCACGAGAAAAACCTGTCTGCAAACCGTGGAGCCTGTAATCAGATTTGCCGGCGGGAATATATTGTAACGGATAAAGACTCGGAAATTGAACTGGAAATTGATAACCAATATATCATGTCGCCCAAAGATCTGAAAACAATCGGATTTGTGGACGAAATGCTGAAAGCCGGTGTACGGGTATTTAAGATTGAAGGACGCGCCCGTGGAGCAGAATATGTAAAAACGGTGGTCGCTTGTTACCGGGAAGCTATCGAATCGTGCCTCAACGGGACGTTTTCCGACGCGAAAGTTGCCGAATGGGATATTCGCCTTAGTAAGGTCTTTAATCGTGGTTTCTGGAATGGCTATTACCTCGGACAACGTCTTGGCGAATGGAGCAACAACTATGGTTCGGAAGCGACCCACAAAAAGATTTATGTAGGCAAATGTACCAACTTCTTCAACAAACTGGGCGTAGCCGAATTTTTACTGGAAGCTCAGTATTTATCTGTTGGCGATGAAATCCTGATTACCGGTGAAACAACCGGTGCTTATGAAGATACTGTCAAAGAAATACGGGTAAAACTGGAAGCGGTGGATAAAGTTGAAAAGGGAACTTATTTCTCTATGAAAACCAATGAACTGATACGACGGAACGATAAGTTATTCAAAATAGTACCCCAAACTCCTTCCGATAAATCGGAATAAATTGCGGGGCATAAAGAAAAATGCGGAACTAATCATTCCGCATTTTTTTTTAATTTCATTTCGGTGCAAACATCTGATCCGACCTCTTTTGCATTTCTTCGTAACTCATATCTTCAATATGTGTTCCAATCATCCATTTATAACCAAAAGGATCCATTACCTGTCCTACACGGTCGCCATAAAACATATCAGTAACAGGCATTACAATTGTTGCACCCGCATCAATTGCTCTCTGAAATGCTTTGTCTGTATCTTTGACGTATAAACTAAATGACATTGGGCTCCCTCCCAGCGTTTTTGGACTTCTGTTATCCCATTCAATATTTTCTTCAGCCATCATCAGTAACGAACCTTCAATATCAATTTCGGCATGACCGATTGATCCATCCGGCATTAATAATCTTCCTTTTTCCTTAGCATCAAATGCTTTTTTATAAAATTCTATTGCTTCACTGCATCCTTTTATGGTAATATATGTACTTAATGCATGCGCTCCCGGGTAAATGTGTGATGTGCTCATAATTTCAAAATTTTAAATTATTAGTTATTCTTATTGTAGTGATAACTAACAAATATTTTGAGAATTTTGTTTTGAAATGAAATCAATAGCAATATTCAAAGCTTGTTCAGCTTCAGGAATAGGTAAGACAACCCAATCATGTTGCATTTCCGGAAACTCATAAAATGTGAAATTGCCGAAGCTTTTCGACTTTTCATGAAGTTTTTTACAATCGGGATAAAACAATTCATGCGTTCCGTAAAAAACGATAGTATCACCTAATCCTTCAAATTTTCCATTAATTGGTGATAGTAAATAATTACTCACATCATCGCCTCCAGCGTACTTTTCACCTGCTTTTATCAGTGCCTGAAGGGGTAAAAGTTTATCAAGAGTTACTTGCATTTTAATCTCGTGATTTTGCAAGTTAAGATCGAGCCATGGTGAAAACAGAATATTTTTTTGAGGTTGCACCGGAGCTCTTTCTATTGCCAGTTTTTGAGCAAATGCCAGCGCCAGTCCACCACCGGCAGAATCACCCATAAATAAAAAATGGTCGTCCGGATATTCTTTTGTCAACCTTTCAAAGGATTTTTGAACCATTTCGAATGTGTTTTTGTAAGTATATTCGGGTGCTAAAGGATAATCGATATAACTTACTTTACAATTGGTTTTTTTTAACACCGTTTCAACAATCTTCCAGTGCATGGAATTTCCTTCCAAAAGATATGCGCCCCCATGAAAAAAAATAACATGGGTGTTAGTCACAGCTTTTTTTTGGTTTTAGGGTTACGACCGATTTATCTAAAATCTTAAATTCAGAAACATCAAATGTTTTTAGTAAGTGTTTTGATATAAGATGTTTATTTGATCTCGACGGATATATAAA
>JAQTOL010000100.1 GCA_028748945.1 Paludibacter sp. | reverse complement strand
AAGCACAGGGTATTTTCCCATCTGAAGCACATCTCGAAACCCATCCTTACGATAAAATTGAAAAATGGTTGATCGATTTTCCGACTGTCAATTTTAAAATTTTCATGGGACGTTTCCGTTTCTTTCAAAACGGAAAATTACAATTTTATATATTGTACGGAATCATCTTTATCATATCAATTATCAGTATTCCGCTTTTGTACGACAAAATTATTCAGTTCATTGATTTTTTAAAACAACTTTAAATCAATGCACAATTCATAATGCATAATTATTAATTAAATAGAAACCTTATGTTGAGTTTAATATTAATCATTTTAACAGCCACTTTTTTCACAGGGATCATAATCCGTACCAAAAGTATTGCCTCCGGACGAAAAGGACCGGGTATATTTCAGCCGGTCAAAGATGTGATTCGTCTCTTCAAAAAAGGGACAGTGTATAGCGAGACTTCCGGTTTTGTGTTCCGCATAGCACCGACCATTTATTTTTCATCTGTCTTTGTAGCCATGTTGGTTGTCCCTTTCGGACAATCGAAGGGGATTATCAGCTTCAACGGTGACTTTATTTTCTTTGCTTATGTGTTGGGACTGGGCAAGTTCTTCAGCATTATCGGGGCAATGGATACTGGCAGTAGTTTTGAGGGCATGGGTGCGAGTCGTGAAGCACTTTATTCCATGTTTGCTGAACCTGCTTTCTTCATTCTTATGGGTTCGTTGGGTTTGTTAACAGGTTATACTTCATTCCAGGAAATATTTTCAGCTTTGCATTTGGGCTCACCAATAAGTTACGCGCTGGCTGTATTGGCTGCCTTTGTTTTCTTAATGATTGCCATGATTGAGAACAGCCGTATGCCGATTGATGACCCCAAAACTCACCTGGAACTCACCATGGTGCATGAAGTCATGATTCTCGACAATAGCGGATTTGATTTAGGTTTGATTTTGACTGCCGGATTCATAAAATTTGCCATTTACGGAACCATCATTTTTAATCTTTTTAGTGGAACTATTGCGTACGCATATGCTATACCAATGTTTTTCGTCGCACAACTGTTTCTGGCTTTTGCCGTTGGAATGATTGAATCGTTTATGGCCCGGTTCAGAATGAATCAAAATGCACAGTTCATCGTGGTTCTTTCGTCAGTTTCATTACTTATATTCTTTGGAGCTTTACTAATCTCCGGAAAATTTGTTTAAAATACCTCATTATAAACTTTTTATGTAATAGAAACTCTGAAATTATTAATTCTTCATTATTAATTTTTAATTTAAATCTTATGTTACACGTAGTACTTATCATTTTTTTAATATCGCTTTTCTATCTGGCCATAGCCAACCGAATGTCCACTTATGTAAATATGCTGGCTTTACAAGGCATACTTCTTTTTTTCGTTGCATTTTTAGAATTAAAACATATCAATACCATAAATCTGATTTTGATTTTATTGGAAACCATCATTTTTAAATCGGTGGCAGTACCTGTTTTTCTGAATTATGTATTAAAAAGAAATCACATTACCCGCGAAGCGGAACCATATGTTCCAAATTTTGTATCGTTAATTATTACAACGATTATTGTTGTTACCACCATTATACTTTCCAACACCATGGAAGAAGGAAAATTAGACAAAATGTTCTTTGTTGTGGCACTTTCAACACTTTTCACCGGACTCTATTTTATTGCATCGCGCCGAAAAATTATTACGCACGTAATGGGATATCTGATCATTGAGAACGGAGTATTTGTACTATCACTGGCTGTTGGTAACGAAATGCCGATGTTAGTGAACCTGGGAATCATGCTGGATATTTTTGCCAGTGTACTGATCCTCGGTGTTTTCCTGAATAAAATTGGAGATGTATTTAAAGATATCGATGTAAATCAATTGACTAATTTGAAAGACTATTGAAGAATTTACAATTTAATCATTTACAAATTACGATTTAAGCTCACAAAAATTTCTTTTTCAATCAATTAACCAACAAACAATTAATCAGCTTATGATATTAATCTATTTAATAGGATCAATTTTAATTGGAGCGGGAGTCTTTTTCAATCGGGGAAAAAAGACCAATTACAGTTTGGTGAGTTTGTTTCTCGTCTTGCAAGTTGTTTTTGCCGTTTATGCTTGTTGGCATTACAATGAAACGGCATCTACTTACTTCACTTTCGATTCGCTGGGAATTATCATGCTACTCACTGCAACCATTATTTCCATTCCTGCAGCATTCCACAGCTACGTGTATATTGAAGAAAGTGAAGAAGCCACACCCGAATCTAGAGCAATATATTTTGGAGCTTTAATCCTCTTAATTACTGCCGTTAGCGCTGCTTATCTGGCAAATCACATTGCAGTAGTTTGGATTTTCGCAGAAGTAACCACGTTGAGTGCTTCAGCGCTAATCTATCATCACCGGAATAAATTGGCGCTGGAAGGAACATGGAAATACGTTTTCATTTGCGCCATTAGTATTACCTTTGTTTTTATCGGTATTTTATTTTTGAGTCTTTCGTTTGCCAATGCCGGTTCCGACGATTTAGCCTATAAAAATTTACTGGCACATAGTTCCTTATTAAATTCATCGTGGTTACAATTAGCTTTTTTGTTTATTTTTACCGGGTTTACAGTCAAGTTAGGGTTATTCCCAATGTTTACTGCCGGGGTTGATGCAAAAGACAAAGCGCCTGGTCCTGCCGCGGCATTACTTTCGAGCGTTATCATGTGTATGGGTTTTGTCGGTATCTTTCGTATTTATGTCGTTGTTGCCAATACGCCACTACTTCATTGGGCAAGTCTTGTTGTTGGTATAGCCGCTTTCATATCTTTATTTATTGCAGCGGTTTACATGGTAAAAGTAAAAAATATTAAGCGGATGATGGCCTATTCAAGCGTGGAACATATGGGTATTGTTATGCTTGGAATTGCTGCAGGTGGAATTGGATATTATGCCGCCATACTACACATAGTGCTTCACGCATTTGTCAAATCGAGCCTTTTCTTTCAATACAACCAAATGTATAAAGTATTTAAAACCAAGAATATTTATCAAATGGGGAATTACTTTAAATACAACACCACAGGTTCCATGGTCGTACTTCTGGCTTTTATTAGCGTTACAGCCATGCCACCATCAGGAATGTTTGTAAGTGAATTCCTCGTATTCCGCTCCATGTTTGAAGCCAATCAATTGATTTTATTAATTGCCGTTTTATTGCTTCTGACATTTATTATCTGGGCCTTTGCAAAAAATATTTTCAAAATTTTATTCATTCCGGTAGTAGATTTTGATGAAAATAAAGTTGCAAAAGTGAGTCCATGGCGATCAACTTTTCAGTTTATCATGTTGGGAGGTTCTGCCTATTTGGGATTAAATCCTCCGGCAATATTCGTAGATTTGATCAATAACAGTATTATGCTTTTACCACATTGAAATCCGGAAGTAAGCGGAAAGAACTAAAAATTATGAATTGTGCATTATTAATTATGAATTGATTATGAACTATATCAGCATAAAAAACAATCAGACCATCTTACTTTCGGATATTCCTGAAAGTAATTA
Source organism: Paludibacter sp. (assembly GCA_028748945.1). Lineage (GTDB taxonomy): Bacteria > Bacteroidota > Bacteroidia > Bacteroidales > Paludibacteraceae > Paludibacter. The sequence goes on along the minus strand of JAQTOL010000100.1, from coordinate 5,756 downwards.
TGAATGGTTTTACGATAAAAATATCGATTTGGTTACGGGACATCCCGAGAGGCACTGCGTAAATTATTTCGGATATAAATCGGGTAACAATATAAAACTGATTTGTTGTATTGCCGATGACTTAACCCACGAAATTTTAATTTCCACTTGTCTCGTAAATAAAGCACACGACCTTGAGTCATTTACTAATAAATTGTTGTGTTTCGAAAAATTCGAACGTGAGATTCATGAGAATTTTGGCATAAACTATATTGACCATCCATGGTTAAAACCTGTCCGTTATGCCAATAACAGATTTGATAAATCCCGGGTTATTGCAAACTATCCTTTCTATTCAATTGACAGTGAGGAATTACACGAAGTAGGCGTTGGTCCTATTCACGCAGGTATTATCGAACCCGGTCATTTCCGGTTTATTTGTAACGGGGAGCAGATTTTACATCTTGAGATTCAATTAGGATATCAACACCGGGGCATTGAGCAGCTTTTTATTAAAAATAAGAAACTACTTCAACGTGCCACATTGGCTGAAAGCATAGCCGGTGATACTGCGGTTGGTCATAGTGTGACTTTTGCACATGTTTGGGAAAGTTTATGTGATTTTCAAACTACAAGAGATATTGAATTTTCACGCACTTTGGCGCTGGAACTTGAGCGACTGGCAATTCATGTCGGTGATTTGAGCGGAGTATGTACAGACATAGCTTACCAGTTAGGTAGCTCGGTATTTGGTCGTCTGCGAACACCAATCATTAATTTTTTACAGGAATGGGGAGGAAACCGATTAGCGAAAGGATTAATCCGTCCCGGACGAAACCAGTTTCCCTTCACACCGGCATTAGGGCAACGTTTAAAACAAGTTTTGGATATTTTTGAACCTGAGTTTAACGAAATGGTTGAAAAACTGTTTTCATTACCCAGTGCTTTGTCTCGTTTCGAACGAACCGGTGTTGTATCAAATGCTGATGCGCTGTCGATTGGGGCAGTTGGTATGGCGGCACGCATGACCAACGTAAACAGAGATATTCGATCATCTCATCCTTTCAGTTTGTATCACGATTTGAATCATCATCCCATTTTAAAACGCCATGGAGATGTGTATTCACGTGTTCAAATACGAAGAGAGGAAGTTGAGCAATCTATTTCATACATACGAAAACTGATTTCCGAAATCGAACCATTCATCGTACAAGATGGAATTTTGAAAACTCCAAAACCAAATTCCTTTTGCCTTTCGTTAGTTGAAGGTTGGCGGGGTGAAATTTGTCACTGCGCTTTAACCGATAAAAACGGAGAATTAATGCTTTATAAAATTAAAGATCCTTCTTTTCATAACTGGCTGGCTCTGGCTCTATCAGTGAGAAATAATGAAATATCGGATTTCCCTATATGCAATAAAAGTTTCAATTTGTCCTACTCAGGTCACGATCTATGACCCCTAATACTAAAGGGGAACTTAATTACTTTAATACTAATTGTTCGTTAAAGATTGAAGTTGACTAAAATAAATTTTATCCCCTTAGTGCAAGGGGTTAGTAATAATTCTCAAAACAAAAGTAACTTCGTTCCCCTTTAGGGGTTAGGGGTTCGTTAATATCATGATAGATAATATTAAAATAGTATTCCATCAGGGGAAACAATTTATTCCAAACCCAACAACAGTAGAAGTACCGGGTGTTTTCAGGGGACGACCTGTGATTAGTCATGAAAAAGTAAATGAAGCTGAACTGCTAAACTTATGTCCGACTGATGCCATCACAAATAATCCGATTAGTATAGACCTGGGTAAATGCACATTTTGCGGTGAGTGTGCCAGATGCTTTCCTGAAAAAATTTCGTTTTCTAAAGATTATAAACTTTCCAGCAACGAACGAAACAGATTGATAATCATGGAAGGTGATGATAAACAGATTGAGGTTAATCCGGATACTGTCCGTAAAGAGATACATCGTATTTTTGGCAAATCACTTAAACTGAGACAAATTTCAGCAGGTGGAGATAACAGTTGCGAGTGGGAATTAGGAGCAGCCAATAATGTACAGTTCGATATGAGCCGGTACGGGATAGATTTTGTAGCATCACCCCGGCATGCCGATGGCATTGTCATTACCGGACCCATAACTAAAAACATGGCTGATGCTGTCCAAATCTGCTATGATGCGACACCAGATCCTAAGATAATTGTACTGGTTGGTACTGATGCTATTAGCGGCGGAATATTTGCCGAAAGTACTGCCATTGATCGAAGCTTTCTGGAAAAATATCCGGTTGATCTTTATATTCCCGGAAATCCGGCTCATCCACTTACCATCATAAATGGTTTGTTGGATCTTACACGAAAACATTAATTGTTGAATAAATTCAGCCAAACCAATTCTACGGATAACTCTTTTAAAATGATTTTATAAAATATAATCCAAAATATTTCCCTAATTGAAAGCAAAAGTGTATTTTTGTATAGATTTTTTTTGAGAAATGACAAACCGATACGAAGAACTGATAAACGCATTTGAAAAAAGACTGCGAAAATTAATTTCGGAGTATAAGTCATTACAGGAACAAAACGCTGCTTTGAAAGCTGAATTGGACCGGAAACAGACCGATTTAATGCATGCTTATCAGGAAGTTCTGGAGCTCAGAAAAAATTACGACCATTTGCAAATTGCAAGAAACCTGGGTGGATCGGAAGCTGAAAAAGCCGAATCCAAACAACAAATTACCAAAATGGTGCGGGAAATAGATAAATGTTTAGCGCTTTTGGATGAATAGAGCGTATGGAAGACGATATTTTTTTAATAAATGTGCAAATTGGTGGTTTAAGATTACCACTGCGAATTGCTCGAAAAGACGAGGAGTTGTACCGTAAGGCCGAGAAATTGTTAGTAAAACAACTGGAAATATTCCAGGTAAAATACAGGCAACGCCCTACAGAAGATATACTTATCTTAGTTGCATACCAATTAGCCGTAATGGTTTCAAAACAGGAATTATCAGAAGATACTGTACCATTAGCAGAAAAAATTCAATCGCTTGATAACGAGTTAAAAGCATTGCTTTCCAAAGAATAGAAAAGCAACATCGTTATTTTTAAACAGACATTCCGCATTACGTTGTCAAAAGTTCAGACTCTTTTTATTCAGAGTTTTAACAGATTGCAATGTCAATGCGTTTTTTTATGCAACTTAATCAAACTATAAATACACATATTATTATTTACCAACACTAAATTCACAAAATGGAAACGATATTGATAGGAATCATTGCTCTTGTTGTGGGTGCCGGAGGGTCTTTTGTCCTCTTACGCTTTGTCAACAAACGGGCAGTGCAGGAAGCTGAGGCTGAAGCCGAATTACTGAAGAAAAACAAACTCATCGAAGTAAAAGAAAAATTCATTGGTCTGAAAGCAGAACATGAACAACAGGTTCAGGAACGGAATGCAAAAATTCAGGCTGTAGAAATGAGACTTCAGCAAAAAGAGATGCAACTGAACCAGAAACAAGGTGATGTTCAACGAAAAGTAAATGAAGTAGATAGTTTAAAAGAGCAATTGGAACACCAACAAGGTGCCATTGAACTTAAAAAGAAAGAACTGGAACATTTAAGCCATCAGGCACAACTTCAACTTGAAGCAATTTCAGGTTTATCTGCTGATCAGGCCAAGGAACGTTTAATAGATGCTTTGAAAGAAGAAGCCAAAACCGAAGCTATGTCATATGTAAATGATATAATGGAAGAAGCGAAAATGACAGCCAATAAAGAAGCAAAAAAGATAGTTGTTCAGAGCATTCAACGTATTGCTACTGAAACAGCTATTGAAAATTCAGTTACTGTTTTTCATATTGAATCCGACGAAATAAAAGGCCGTATTATTGGTCGCGAAGGTCGTAATATCCGTGCGCTGGAAGCAGCTACCGGTGTTGAAATTATTGTTGACGATACCCCTGAAGCCATTGTGCTTTCAGCATTTGATCCGGTTCGGCGTGAAGTTGCCCGCCTGTCCTTACACCAACTGGTTACGGACGGACGTATTCACCCTGCCCGCATCGAAGAAGTCGTTGCGAAAGTTCGGAAACAGGTAGAAGAAGAAATTATAGAAATAGGAAAACGTACCACGATAGATTTAGGTATTCACGGATTGCATCCTGAATTAATCCGTTTGGTTGGTAAAATGAAATATCGTTCGTCATACGGACAAAATTTATTGCAACACTCGCGGGAGACCGCCAATCTTTGTGCCACAATGGCAGCCGAATTGGGATTGAATCCTAAAAAAGCAAAACGTGCGGGATTGCTGCATGATATAGGCAAAGTGGCAGATGATGAACCTGAATTGCCACACGCAATTCTTGGCATGCGTCTTGCTGAGAAGTACAAAGAAAAACCGGATATTTGTAACGCTATCGGAGCACACCACGATGAAGTGGAAATGGAAACTTTGATAGCACCGATTGTTCAGGTTTGCGATGCCATTTCGGGAGCGCGTCCGGGTGCACGTCGCGAAATTGTAGAAGCTTATATTAAAAGACTGAACGATTTGGAAGCATTGGCGTTATCTTATCCGGGAGTATTGAAAACTTATGCTATCCAGGCTGGACGTGAATTACGCGTGATTGTTGGAGCAGATAAGATTGACGATAAAGAAACGGAATTATTGTCGTTTGATATCGCTAAAAAAATCCAGGATGAAATGACCTATCCGGGTCAGGTGAAAATTACCGTTATCAGAGAGACGAGAGCGGTTAGTTATGCTAAATAGTTTATAGTGAGTAGTAAGTAGTTTATAGTAAGTAGTAAGAATTGGTGATATTTTTTACCAGTTTGACTACAGGGATTTTTTTTCTTACTATAAACTACATACTATAAACTACTTACTAAAAAAAGGGGCTGTTTGGTTTTGACAGCAGGTAGAAAGGGTATGTAAGCATGTCGAGCTATGAGAAAACAGCTCGTAAATCCAGAGTCTCAAAATTCTAACTGGCGAAAATAACTACGCTCTTGCTGCTTAATCGAATAGAGTAGATTAGGCTTAATTCCGGCACAAGGTGCTGGAACGGGACATTTCCCAAATGCCCTCTCCTCGAGGCGATTTGATATGGAGATGCAGCTAAATCGGGGATAGTTGCGCTTAGCCTTGGAGGCGCGATGAAATAAAAAGGATAAGGCACAGGTTGGTGGCTTCGGTCTTGCCGGTGCACGAAAACCTAAGCGAAGATAAACATGTAGAAAGCTTATTATTTCCTTGTTTGGACGAGGGTTCGACTCCCTCCAGCTCCACAAAAACCAGAAAAGCGTTTAACAAACAATATTTGTTAAACGCTTTTTTTAAATGCAAATTAAGAGTTCTTCAGTCTTGCGTTAAAAACTGGTAATGTATCGGTATACAAGCAGTTCTTATCGTTGTTAAATGAAGAAATAAAACTATCTTTGCTTTCGATTAATATGTATAAATCTATCATCCAATAAAATGAAAAAGATATTGAAAATCAGCATTTTCGTATTATTTATTATTTCAACATTGAACCTTAGTGCTCAAAAGTACGCGATTGAAGCAGGATATCTTAATCCTGATCGATATGGTTCAGGAGTAAGTTCTACCTATTTTAACGGAATCCGGCTTGGCGGGACTGCCGGTTTTGATTTAAAAAATAATCTTAGTTTATTGACCGGAGTGTTATATTCTGTCGTTTATTCCGACAAATTGCAAGGTTATCCAAATTCTGCAACTGTTACCTATAAAACGTTGGGACATTTTCTTG
>JAQTOL010000099.1 GCA_028748945.1 Paludibacter sp. | reverse complement strand
CCGACAGAAGTGTGTCCATTACCGACTTTGGTGCTATAGGAAACGGAACCGGTTTGTGTACCGATGCTTTTACAAAAGCAATCAATACATTATCGGCCAAAGGCGGTGGAACAGTCAATGTTCCGGTTGGCGTCTGGCTAACCGGCCCGATTGTTTTTAAAAGCAATATCAATTTACATCTTGAAAAAGGCGCTATCATTCTTTTTTCGCACGATAAAAACCTGTACCCATTAGTCGAAACCATATTCGAAGGTTTGGCAACCAGGCGCTGCCAATCGCCTGTTTCGGGAAGAAACTTAACCAATGTTGCCATTACCGGAGATGGAGCAATTGATGGGAACGGCCAATATTGGCGGGGATTAAAAAAGCAAAGTGTGACAGAAAGCTACTGGAAGAAATTTACATCGAAAGGCGGTGTTTTTAAACGAGCCGATTATTGGTATCCTTCCGAACAATATCTGAAAGGCCAGCAAATGGCCGATATGAACGTACCGCGAAATCTTAAAACCGATGAAGAATGGAATTCCATCCGTGATTTTCTCCGCCCGGTGATGGTCAGTTTTATCGAATGTAAAAATCTTTATCTGCAGGGAGTTTTGTTTCAAAATTCACCCGCATGGAATCTTCATCCATTGATGTGCGAAAATGTGATCCTGGATGGTGTTGCTGTTCGTAATCCGAGTTATGCAGAAAACGGAGATGGCATCGACCTGGAATCATGTAAGAATACGTTGATCGTTAATTCTTCTTTTGATGTGGGCGACGATGGAATTTGCATAAAAAGCGGGAAAGATGAAGAAGGCAGACAACGGGCACGTCCCTGTGAAAACCTGATAGTTGATAATTGCACCGTTTTCAGAGGTCATGGAGGTTTTGTAGTGGGCAGCGAAATGTCTGGCGGAGCCAGAAACATGAAAGTAGCCAATTGCAAATTTATCGGCACCGATGTTGGTTTGCGATTCAAGAGCAAACGCGGTCGTGGTGGTGTTGTTGAAAATATCTTTGCCGAAAATATCGCCATGATGGATATAGTAACCGAACCATTGCTGTTCGATTTGTTTTATATGGGTAAATCAGCTGTTGAAGCTCAGTTCGATTCTATCACCGGCCAGCGGATTTTACAAAAAGTGGATGAAACAACCCCCACTTTCCGTAATATCCATATTAAAAATATCTCGTGCACAAATGCTAATCGTGCCATGTATTTTAACGGATTACCTGAAAATCCCATTGAAGGTATTTATGTGGAAAATGCTTTTATCAGTTCCAGACTTGGCGGTGAAATAAAGGAAAGTAAAAATATTGTTCTGAAAAATATTGTCATAAAACAATCGGAAGGACCAGCATTAAAAATACTCAATTGCAAAGATATAGACATACAAAATGTTCCCGGAGAAATCATTAAGAATTGATTTTCAAAGTATAATTTACAAGAAATAATACTAATATTATAATTTTACAGCCATCCTTTTCATGATGGCTGTACTTAATTCTATATTATTGTACATAACTCCATTTTAAGTACGTGCTATTTGTTGTTAATTTGCAATATCTATTTTTTGGACACAAATTCAATTTCAATTTCAATTTAATCATTGCATTATTCTACTCAAAATGATTCAGCTGAAAAATAATTAATCTGTTAAGTCACAAAAATGATTCACACGATCTGATATGATAATTGCAAACTTCAGGCATCTCTTTTTTATCAATTTAGCAGTATTAGTAAAAATTATATAAAGTAATAAGTTTCATGAAATTAAGAAAATTGATCCCATTCGTTGTTTTATTTTTGGGAATACAGTCAGTATATTCTCAGAACAAAATGTCTGCAGAAGAAACAGCAAAAAAAATTGCCAATCGTATTGTAACCTCTACAAGTTATTTATTTGAGAATAATAAAACAGGTGAAACTTATACAACTGTAAAAGATCTGGCTCTTTCACCCAATGTTGTGGTTCAATCCAAATACAATCAATGGCATTACACCAACGGAGTCACAAACATAGCACTTATGGAACTTGGTGATAAGTTAAAGGATAAAAAATACGAAAATTATGTTCTTAAAAACATGAATTTTGTATTTAACGATGGCAATCTGAGTTATTTTAAAAAACTTTATGATCAGGCTTTACAAAAAGATGGATGGTATGGAGTACGGAATGTAAGTTGGCATATGCTCTTCCGCGGAAAACGACTCGATGACAATGGTCCCATGGGAGCCAGTTTGATAGAACTTCAAAAACGTTTTCCGAATAAGGCCTTTTTAGACTATATCAACGAAACTGCTAATCATATTAATACTTCGGAACCCCGTTTATCTGATGGAACTATAGCACGTATCTGGCCACATGAAAACACCATTTGGGCGGATGATGCATTTATGGCGATCTCATTTTTAAGCCGTATGGGACAGCTCACCGGTGACGATAAGTATTTTACCGATGCAGCCAATCAGGTATTAAATTATACAAAATATTTATGGGACCCGGAAAAACAACTTTATTATCATTGTTACCATACGGATGATAACGAACACGGTGTAGCTCATTGGAGTCGTGCAAATGGTTGGGTATTTATGGCACAGGCCGATTTATTGAAGTATATGCCCAAAAATCATCCCCTGCGCGATGCGGTTTTAAAGAATTTTCAACAACAAGCCAGTGGTGTGGCACGTTATCAGGGGAAAAACGGTCTTTGGCATCAAATATTAGACAAAGAAGACTCCTATGAAGAAATTACCGGAACTGCTATGTTCGTGTTTGGACTGGCTCGTGGAGTAAAGGAAGGCTGGTTGCACCCCGATTTCATTTACGTTGCAGAACAGGGTTTAAAGGGTATGATGACTAAAATTACTCCTAATGGTGATGTAACTGCTATTTGTGTTGGAACAGGTATTATGCCATCGTTACAATATTATTACACACGTCCGACTCAGGGAAATGATCCCATGGGAGAAGGACCGGTTTTACGTGCTTTGGTAGAGATGATTGATGCACCGAAGTATACTGAAATAAAAGCAGAATCTCAATACGATAAAATCGGATTAAAAAAGTAAGATAAAAATACAACAAAACAAAAGATACGCTATACTAAAAAAAAGTATAGCGTATCTTTTGTTTCCATTGGTGACGACTCAGGTTATCATTTACAAAACGGTTCTGTCATCTTTACAATTTTAATCAAGTAATTCAAGTATTTATGTCATCCGGGATTCAAAAAGTCTTAAAAGATTACAAATAAACGCTTCGAAATACATGTTATATAATATATTATTCAATATATACCTACAGTGAGAAAATATAATTTTAGATGAAATGCTTTGATAATGTGTAGTATGACGGAATACAAACAACAGAAAACTAATTCCGTGTTCGCACACAATATTTTGAAAAAAGAATCATATATACAAAATTTATTGTATTTTTGCCTCAGATATTTGTTGTATGCGATTAGCTTAAAATGAATTTACACAACTGATTTCGACCATAAAAAAAAATGTTGAAAAAAAATGTTTGAGTAAAATCGGTGATTTGTTCAATTTACCGGATTGATTTAATGCTCAAATATTTTCCAGGGAATACAAAAAAATAAAAATCACTATGAATTACAATGATTTAGGAGTTGAATTCAAATATCTGATTGTAAGTGAGAAAGATAAAAAATTTGGTCTTTCGGTAAACACAGTTGGATTTCAATCAATACAACCTAATTCACCCTATCCAATAACCGATCATCCGTCGGGATATTTTTTTAACACTCAAAAAGGACGCATACTGCACGAATATCAATTTGTGTATATAACAAAGGGTAAAGGCACTCTCCGTTTTGATTCTGGAGAAGAGATACCAATCTCTAAAGGAATACTTTTTGTTATTTTCCCGGGTCAATGGCACACCTATCAACCCTTAACGGAATCGGGTTGGAATGAATATTATATCGGATTCGAAGGCTCTGTATTTGATAGTATAGTTGAGAAATCATTTATATCTAGAGAAAATCAAATTCTGGAGGTTGGTATAAATGAAGAACTGGTAAATCTATTTACCTGTGCCATCGAGGTCGCAGAAAGTGATAAAATTTGTTCCCAGCAATATTTATCAGGAATTGTTCTTCATATACTTGGTTTGGCATTATCCGTTTCACAGAACAAAATATTTGAAGTGGGTGATGTGGTGCAAAAGATTGAACAGGCCAAAATTATTATGAATGAAAATGTTTATAAAAATATTGATCCTGAAGAACTTGCAAACAAACTAAGCATTAGCTACTCCTGGTTCAGAAAAGTTTTTAAAGATTACACCGGCTACGCTCCTGCCAAATACTTTCAGGAACTGAAACTCCGTAAAGCCAAACACCTTCTTGTAAGCACATCTCACTCTGTCAAAGTGATTTCCTACATGCTTGATTATAACTCAACTGAACATTTCTTTTCATTATTCAAAAAAATTACCGGCTTTACTCCTCTTGAATACCGTTCTTACGGAAGAGGTTCTCAAGCTGAAATTGAAGAACCTGAAACAGATATTTAATTTGATTGTGCTGCTAAATCTTTGGTCTTGAAGATGTCACTAACTGAGATATCGGCATTTATCATCATAAATTTAATTCTTACCTTTTCATTTCAAAGAAAATTACAGCTCAGATCAGTATTTTTTTGTTTTCCTAATGATTTAAACTTTTCTTCAATTTATTGATATATTAGTATAAATAATTATCATACAATTAGATCGTTTAATTTAGTTCCTACTATTATAGCTAGTCTGGTCAAAATTCCGTCAAATTATAGTTCAATATATCAAAAAGAAGATAAAATCTGTCAAAATCATCATAGTCCCAACTCCGGTTTGTACCTATCTTTGGCTACGAAAATAATTCATTATTTTCAATAACCTTTTATTAATCAAACACTAATATTAAATCACATGAAAAAAATTACTTCTCTTGGGATTATTTTACTTTTATCCCTTTTTAGTTTTTCTGTAAAAGCTGAGATTAACTTCGATTTAACTACTGTTTCAGGCGGTATCTTAGTTATGGATTGGGATGCAGTAAGTACTGAAAATGCTAAAGCACAAACTGACCGCTGGCTTACACTGACCACTATAGCTAGTGGAACATCAGGAAAATGCGGTACAGCAACAAAAACTTTCGATATTAAGACCGGATCGAGCCGTTCAATTATGTTTTACCTTGCGAAATGCGACAATTTAACAATTACTGCTAATATTGCAACCGGACGTGGTTTAATAGTTACCATTGATGGAGGTGCAAATATACAACTTGATGGAACGGGTGCATGTAAAGATTTTATTGTTCCTGTAAACAAGGAAGTTCCTTGTGTAATAAAAGTTGTTGCATTAACAAGTAGTAGTGCCTGGACTTCATTTTTCAGTTTTTCTTATGCTGCAAAGGTACCAACAATTTCTGCTTTCAAAATTAACGGTACAAGTGCAGCAATTGACAATGATGCAAAAACCATTACCCTGCAAATGCCCTATGGGACTGATATTTCAGCGGTAACACCGGAAGTTACCTTAGGAGGTACAGCAACTAGTTATAGTCCAACGGGCGTACAAAATTTTACTACTGGTCCCATTGTATACACAATAACAGATGGAACAACACCAGTCAATTATACTGCCAATATTACTGCTAAGTCAACACCTGATACCGAAAAATCTATAAGCTCTATGACAATTAATGGAAAAGCAGCTACAATCGATGAAGCTAGCGGGTCAATTAGTTGTGAGTTTCCAAGTTTCACTGGAACTTTAGGTAACTGGCCGGTTGTATTTACGTTGAATTCAACTACAGGTTCTGTCAATTTTGTTTCCGGAACAAGTTATGATTTCGCTGCAAATAATTCACTAAGCATTACAGTTACAGCACAAGACAACTCAACTAAAGTGTATACTGTAACTCCAACTATTTCAACAAAGAAAAATATCGGTATGCTTACATTGAATGGTAAAGCCGAAACTTACGATAATTTGTTAGTATCTGCATTTAGTGATTATTATATCACATACTTAACTGCTGGTTCAACAGCACCGACCGACATCAATGCTTTTTATGCCAACTTCGATTTAATTGTATTACATGCCAATGTTTCAGGCACAAATGCAACAGGAGTAGCAACAAAGGCTATGGTTGGTGTTAAACCAATCTTGAATTTAAAAGCATTTTTCTATAATTCAGGCAGATGGGGTTGGTCTACAGCAGCTCCGTTAAGTTCAGCTGCCGGGATAGGAAGTGCAGATGTGGCAATTGGAATGCAATCGCACCCAATTTTTAGCAATGTTAGCTTTTCCGGTACAACTTTATCTTACTATGATAATTTGCCTGCTGCTAATGTCAATGGTGTACAATATGCTACTGATTTAGCAACTATGACTGGTTTTAATTCACATACTATTGCCACTTTTGATGGAACTAACGGCATTCAAATACATGAAATTCAGGATAATCTTGCTGCAAAATTTCTAATGGTAGGATTAAGTATGGAAGGCAATAATTTTACATATTTCAATAGCAATGCTATCAATATACTTAAAAACTCTGCTGCTTATTTATTGAATACAACTGCAAAATATAATTATACTGTAACCGGTCTAAAAGATATTAATGAGAAAAAAACTATCTTCTATAGCAATGGTTTGATCAACAATCCGGAACAGAAATCAATTGTCATTTTCAATGCAGCAGGCATTAAAGTTAAATATTCTACTGATAAAGCTATTGACACTCAATCAATGCCAAAAGGTGTTTATCTGGTACAATCTGATAACATGAAAGTATTCAAGTTCGTTAAATAGCTATATATCAGGTTTCTTTTCTTTTACGCGTTACAATTCAATTTGTAACGCGTAATTTCTTAAAATAGCATCCATCCAAAAGAATATGAAAAAAAGTATAATGGTTATCAGCATTTTCTGTAGTTTCTTATGTACTGCAAATGCGCAGTCATTACCAACAAAACAACAGGTTTTGGAGAAAATGGTACTTGCCAATAATTATTTCACGAATAAATGGCCCGATCCGACTGTAAATATTGTAACAGACAAATCACGTCCGAGTAATCTTTGGACCAGAGGGACCTATTACGAGGGTTTGATGCAATTATATTCTATTACTGCTGATGCTAAATTACTTAAATATTCTGTCGATTGGGGAACTTATCATCATTGGCAACCAACTTATACAGGGACAACTGTTACACGAAATGCCGATAATCAATGTTGCGGACAAACCTACCTCGAATTATTTCAGCTCGATCCAACAAAAGCCGAACGTATAGCAACCATGCAAACTAGCATTGATGCTATGTTGAATTCTTCAAAAAGTAACGATTGGTGGTGGATCGATGCCCTACATATGGCAATGCCTGTCTTTGCTAAATTCGGAGTCATTAAAAATGATTCAAGGTATTATGAAAAAATGTATGATTTATATAACTACACAAAAAGTCAGGCAAAAGGAGTTGGATTATATAATCCTGCCGATTCACTCTGGTATCGCGACAGCGTATATTTACCTCCCAAAACCAGCCCGAACGGATTACCGGTTTACTGGTCACGTGGTAATGGTTGGGTATTTGCAGCCCTAACCCGTACGCTCGATGTGATACCTGTTACTGCTTCGCATCGTGATGAATATATATCTACATTTAAAAAGATGGCAGCTAAACTAATCAGAATTCAACGTGAAGATGGTTTCTGGAATTGTAATTTAGGAGATGCTAACGATTATGGTGGCAAAGAAAGTTCCGGAACTGTATTTTTTATTTATGGTTTGGCATGGGGTATAAATAATGGGATTCTTGATTCTATAACCTATTATCCATCTGTAACTAAAGCCTGGAACGGATTGATTAACTATGCTCTTCATCCGGATGGAAGTATCGGCTATATGCAATCATCAGGTAGTAAACCTTCCGATGGGCAACCACTTTCTTACACCAAAATGCCAAATTTTGAAGACTTTGGACTAGGTGGATTTTTATTGGCCGGAAGTGAAGTATATAAATTAGCCAAAGTTTCAAATGATCTAACATCTGAAAATAAATTGCTTGTTGGAAACCGAATCTTATCGGCCTATCCAAATCCTTTCTCGGAATATGTCAATATTAATTATATCCCAACAAATAAAAATTCCAGAATTTATATTCTCAATTCAAATGGACAACGGGTATTCAGTTTTAGTAAAGAAAGTTCAAATCCAGTTAATCTAATTTGGAAAGGAACAAATTCAGCGGGTATAAATTTACCTAATGGATTATACGTTATTAATTTACAAAACGCGAACCAAAATCAATCTCTGAAAATCATTCTAAAAAGATAAGTGTATTTAATAATTTCCATTTTTCAAAAAGAAAATTGAATATCCCAATCAAAAAACGTATGAAAAACGTCATTCGTAATACACCTAATACAAAATCTACTAATTATATTTGTAAACCTTTAATTTAGTACTTGAAATCAAATCATGCGAAAAATTCTCTTAGCTTGTAGTCTCTTATTAATGTTTGCCTGCAATGCCCAAAAACAAACTGCAATTGACCGTAAAGCACTAGTTAGCAGAAATAATCCACAGGTCAACGCTTTTGATTCTTTATCATCATTATCTGTTGGCAACGGTGAATTTGCATATACAGTTGATGCTACCGGTTTACAAACATTTCCACAAAAATACAAACAAGGCGTTCCTCTTGGCACACAAAGCCAATGGGGATGGCACAGTTTTGCGAACCCCAACAATTACATTCCCGAAGATGCTCTTAAAAATTACAATTTCAGAGGCAAAGAAGAACCTTATTCGGTTCAATTCAATGAACCCGGGCGATCAAAAGCAGCTGCTGATTGGTTAAGAGCTAATCCACACAGACTTCATTTGGGAATAATCGGGTTCGATTTTCCTGAATCGGATTTTAATAAAATTACACTTATAAATCAAAAACTTGATTTGTGGAATGGCTTAATACGGAGTCAATTTAACCTAAATGGTAAAACTATTACTGTTGAAACTGCATGTCATCCTCAAAATGATATGATTGGAGCAAAGATTATTTCTACCGCACAACCTGCCATTAAATTTCATTTTCCCTACCCTACCGGGGGACACACCGATGATGCCTGTGACTGGAACAGTAACGAAAAACACAGCACGACTCTCATTCGCCATACTGAAAACTCGGCACTACTCGAAAGAAAAATTGATGCTACAATTTATTACGTCAATATTCAGTGGGAAGGTCGGGCGAAATTAGTGGAAAAGGAAAAGAACTATTTTATTTTACAACCCTCATCAGATGAATTTGCTTTTACAGCTGCTTTTACTGAAAACAAACCAACAAA
>JAQTOL010000098.1 GCA_028748945.1 Paludibacter sp. | reverse complement strand
ACCTTATGATCCGAACCCGGATCGGACGAAAGTACTTTTCCCTGAAGCTGCTAAAAGTGATAATATTGATTATGGGAAAAACAGGGCTCTGTTATCCTGGTATTATGTCGATCCGGTTTTAAATGGTGAGTCTACTTCAACTCCTGCAAATTTACGAAACAATGAACTATCTAAAAAAAATAATTTGACTCGAGATGTTTATTTGCAAGAGATATTTCCAAACCGGGAGACACTGGCTACTCAAAATTCGAGAATGACCATCATGAATTTAAGTTATTATCCAACGGAACGTGGGCCATATAACTTAGATGTCGATGGTATGAATCCCGATGGAACTTTGTCAAATCCTAAAAAACGCTGGGGTGGAATAATGAGGAAATTAGATAATTCCGATTTCGAAACTTCCAATATAGAATATATAGAATTTTGGATGATGGATCCGTTTGTTAAAGAAAATGATTCAATAAGTACAAATAAAGGAGGTGACTTGTACTTTGATCTGGGAGATATAAGTGAAGATATTCTGAAAGATGGTAAAAAAGCTTTTGAAAATGGATTGCCAATTGATGGCGACCCTACTAAAACAGATACCACGGTTTGGGGAAGAGTGCCAAAAACTCAGTCAACGGTAAATGCCTTTGATAATTCACCGGGTTCCAGAAAATATCAGGATGTTGGTTTGGATGGATTATCGAATGAAAGTGAATTTACATTTCCTACTTATAGCAATTATGTAAAAGGTATTGAATCAAATATTTCAGATGCCGAAAAGGCCAAAATGCTTGCTGATCCTTATTCTCCGATAAATGATCCTGCAGGTGATAATTATCATTTTTATCGTGGAGCTGATCTGGATAATGCAAATGCAGATATTTTAACAAGATACAAACATTATAATGGTACGGAAGGAAATTCGCCTGATGCCACCAATTCTACTGAAAATTTCGGTACAACTGCAACCTCATTGCCTGATGTGGAAGATATTAATAATGATAATACATTGAATGAATATGAAAAGTATTATCAATATAAAGTGAAGATTAACCGAGATTCAATGGATATCGGTGAAAATTACATTACTGATAAAATTACTGATAAAGAAACTAACACTTCCTGGTATCAGTTTAAAATACCGATCAGGGATTATACAAATAAGATTGGTAGTATCCGTAATTTTAAGTCCATACGCTTTATCCGTATGTTCCTTACCAATTTTGAAAAAGAAACAACCCTGCGTTTAGCTACACTCGACCTGGTTCGTGGAGAATGGAGGAGCTACAATAAAGATTTATTTCCGAAAGGAAAAATGCCTTCTGCAGATGGAAGTATTGATGTACAGGCTGTTAATATAGAAGAGAATGCAGATAAATCACCGGTAAATTATGTCTTGCCTCCCGGAATAACTCGCGAAACAGATCCGGGACAACCCCAGTTATTGCAACAAAATGAGCAAGCTCTTGCTTTAATTGTAAGAGGTCTGGCACCCAATGATGCAAGAGCCGTTTACAAAAATACAACTTACGACATGCGTCAGTACAAACGATTACAAATGTTTGTGCATGCTGAAAAACTGATAGATGATATTGGTCCCAGTAAATTAGGTGATCATGAGTTATCGTGTTTTATACGTATCGGTTCCGATATGGTAAACAACTATTACGAATACGAGATTCCGCTCCGGTTAACTCCTGAAGGTGTATATATTGGCGATAAAGTTTCGGACCGGGAAATCGTCTGGTATCCTGAAAATATGTTCGATTTTTCTTTTAAAACTTTAACAGAAGCCAAGTTAAAGCGAAATAAAGCCAATTGGTCGAATATAATACCCTATGAGACTTATGATACTAACTCAGGTAAACCCCTGAATAAAATTACTATTGTCGGGAATCCTTCTATATCGGATGTGGAAAATATAATGATTGGTATTCGAAATAATAGTAAAGACATTAAATCCGGAGAAATCTGGGTCAACGAGTTGCGTATGTCCGAATTCGACGAATCGGGAGGTTGGGCTGCCATGGGAAATCTGGCGGTAGGATTATCTGATTTAGGATCGGTTAATCTTTCAGGACGTGTTGAAACGGCAGGTTACGGTAGTCTTGAGAGTAATGTGATGGACAGACGTATGGACGATATGTATCAAATGAATTTCTCAACATCGCTTGAGTTAGGTCGATTTTTACCGAAAGAAGCCAAATTACAGATTCCTGCTTATTTTTCCTATTCAAATGAAACGTTATCACCCAAATATAATCCGCTCGATCAGGATGTTTTACTTTCCGATGCATTGAATAATGCAAACAGTCAGGCAGAAAAAGATTCTATAACACAGATGTCACAAACCGTAGCGACATCCAAGAGTTTTAATATTTCGGGTGCCAAGTTAAATCTAAAAAGTAAAACACCTCAATTTTATGATCCGGCGAATGTGGCTGTTACATATGCATATACCGAAACAAATCAACACAGCGCTGAGATAGAACAGAATATGGCAAAAACAGAGCGGGCTTCATTGGACTATAATTATTCGTTCAACTCTACGCCCTGGGAACCCTTTAAAGACTCAAAAGCACTTGCAAAACCCTTATTCAAAATTATCAAAGATTTTAATCTGAATTATTTGCCATCTTCATTGAGTTTTAACACGAATATGAATCGTCAGTTTTCACAAGTGAAGTTACGTGATTTGAATGTCACATCTACGCCGGCGAGTGCAGGTAATACATTGGATATGAATTTTAGTAAAGATTTTATGTGGAACAGGCAGTTTGACATTAAATACGATCTTTCGCGTTCAATAAAATTCAGTCTGCAAACGGCAATGAATGCCAGTATTATAGAACCAACCAATCATTTACCTGAAATTAACCCCGATTATTACAACGAATGGCGCGATTCTGTTTGGTCAAGTATTCGTAAGTTGGGTACTCCTTATACTTATCAACAGGTTTTCTCAGCTTCCTGGAATTTGCCAATTAATAAAATTCCTATTTTCGATTGGGTTACTGCTAATGCATCCTATAATTCAACGTATAACTGGAACCGGACAGCTCAAGTTAAAGGGGCAGATCTGGGCAATATCGCATCAAGCATGGGTGCCTGGCAGGCCGACGGTACTTTTAATTTTGAAAACTTTTATAATAAATCCAGGTATTTGAAAGAAGTGAATCAACGGTTTTCGAGCCAGGTGATGAACAGGAGTGTTTCAAAATTTGTATCCAAAACGTATACCCAAAACGTAAATCTGGTGAAAAATAAACTCCTTACCATTAATCATCGGTTGGGAAGTGAAAAGTTTAAATTTACAGCCGTTGACAAAACAGGTAAACAGATTCCATTGATATATAAAACAAAGAATGCTACAACACTCGAAATAACTCCTAAAATTGATCTTGACAGCGTATTGTTAACCGTTGTTAGTTTAGATCCCAGCGTTCAATCACCAACAAAAACCACATTTGACTTTGTTGCCCGAACGCTAATGCTGGTTCGTCGTGCTTCGTTCACTTATCGGCAATCGAATAGTACCGTTTTACCCGGATTTTTTCCGAACCCCGGTTTTCTCGGACAACAAAATATGAATGGAGTCTATGTACCGGGTTATGCGTTTGTATTTGGTTTTCAAGACCCAAACCTTATACAAAATGCTCTTGATAACGGTTGGCTGAATGGAGATACATTGTTAATAAACAGCCCTGCAACAACTGCATTTACTTCCGATCTTGATTTAAAAGCGACCTTAGAACCAATTCCCGGTTTTAAAATTGATTTAAGTGCAAAGCGTTATACCGCGTCTAATACTTCGGTACAATTTATGTACAATGGTATGCCAAGTACATTTACCGGAAGTTACAATATTACCTTGATGGCCCTTTCTACTGCATTTAAACCAACCGGTACAGCCGAGCAGAACTATAATTCCGAAGTCTTTAATACATTTTTGGCAAACCGTGATATTATTAAAAACCGATTGAATAACTCGTTTAAAAACGGGGATGTCCCAACTAATGGATTTATGAAGGGCAACGTATTAAATAATACCGATTTAATCAATAATCATGGTTATAATTTAAATTCTGCTGATGTATTGATTCCTGCATTTTTAGCTGCTTACACCGGAAAAGATGTTACTACCATGGATACGAATCCTTTCCTTTCCATTCTCAATATTTTACCGAACTGGCGGGTAAGTTACGATGGATTGTCGCGGATAGACTGGATTAAAAATAATTTTAATTCAATCAGTTTGACTCATGCCTATACGTGTCGTTACAGTATTGGTTCATACACTTCTTACTCCACATGGGTAGCCATGGGTGGAGATAATAATGATTTGGGTTATGTTAGGGATGTTCAAACGGATAATCCGATTCCATCTTCACCCTACGATATTTCAAATGTTTCGCTTACCGAACAGTTTAGTCCTCTTATCGGTATCAATGCTGCATTGAAGAATAGTATGACAGCTAAACTGGAATACAGGAAACAACGTAATCTGGCATTAAATCTTTCAAGTACGCAACTGATTGAATCAGCAACCGATGAATTTGTAGTAGGACTGGGATATTTGGTGAAAGATTTTGATGTGATTCTTAAATTGAAGAATAATACACAAACTAAAGTAAAGAATGATTTGAAATTAAGTGCCGACTTATCGTATAAAGATATTAAAACATTATTGCGTAAGGTTGATGAAAATATAACACAGGCTTCAAGCGGGAATAAACTGTTTACCCTCAAAATAATTGCTGATTACGTATTTAGTTCAAAAGTAAATATTCAATTATTTTACGATAAACAATCAAGTTCACCACTTATTTCATCTTCATTTCCGGTTTCATCAAGCAATTTTGGTGTAAGTTTCAAATTTATGCTGACCCGCTAAATTCTGATTGGATATATTAATGAAGAACCTGGTTCTTGTTAAGAATTTAAAAAACAAATGAACGATTATACATTTATTCATATAATAGATTTAATTTTGAAGAAAATTTACTGATATGAAAAAGAATATCTCACTTATAATTATAGCTATATTTCTGGCTGTTAATACATTTTCTCAGATTTACGAACCGGTAAAATGGACGAAAGAGCTTAAAATAACCGGTGAAAGAACTGCCGATGTGATAATTCATGCCAGCATAGATGAAGGTTGGCATTTGTATGGCATACATCTGCCTAAAGACGGACCACGCGCTACGGCTATTGTTTTTGAAAGCGTGAAAAATGCACAAAAGGTAGGGGAATTGCAAACTCCTTCAAAACTGCACAAAGCATATGATGCCAACTTCGACATGGAATTGAATTGGTACACGACCCAAGCCGATTTTATACAAAAAATATCCTATACTGATATCTCAAATGTTGAGGTGAAAGGGTATATAGAATTTATGGCCTGCAACGACCAAAGTTGTTTGCCACCATCACAGGAACCGTTCAATCTTGGTGCTCCCGCTCAAGCTCATCCTGCAACTTTGGCAGTTCCATTAGATTCGGCTAAATTGACAAAAGTCACCGATTATTGGACACCGGTAATTAATGAATTAAAAGCTTTTGGCGAAACAGGAGGTTCTACGGGAAGTACATCATTATGGCTTATTTTTCTTGCCGGCTTACTCGGTGGTTTTCTGGCTTTGTTCACACCTTGTGTTTGGCCAATCATTCCAATGACTGTCAGTTTCTTCCTTAAACGATCCGATAACAAATCGCGTGGACAACGCGATGCTGTTTTATATGGTTTGGCGATCATTTTCATTTATGTCTTTTTGGGTATTCTTATAACATTGATTTTTGGTGCGAGCGCCTTAAACAGTTTATCTACCAATGCCATTTTCAATCTTATTTTCTTTGCACTTCTGGTTGTTTTTGCCATTTCGTTTTTCGGAGCCTTTGAGATTACCTTACCTGCTTCATGGTCAACAAAATTAGATGCAAAAGCCGATTCTACTGCCGGATTTATAAGCATTTTGTTTATGGCTTTCACGTTGGTTTTAGTTTCTTTTTCGTGTACAGGTCCGATAATCGGAACATTGTTGGTTCAGGTTTCCGGAAGTGGTTCACTGCTTGCACCTGCCATTGGCATGTTGGGATTTGCGGTTGCTTTATCCATTCCTTTCAGTTTGTTTGCCCTGTTTCCATCGTGGCTTAAAACCATGCCCCGCTCGGGGGGATGGTTGAATTCTGTGAAGGTAGTGCTTGCTTTCCTTGAACTTGCTCTGGCATTGAAATTCCTTTCGGTTGCAGATTTAGCTTACGGATGGCGCATTCTCGACCGGGAAGTATTTATATCGATATGGATTGTAATTTTCGTGTTATTGGGTATTTATTTACTCGGAAAATTACGCTTTTCGCATGATAGTGACGCAAAACATACTTCAGTATTTGGACTGTTTATGGCACTGATTTCGTTTGCTTTTGCAGTATATATGGTTCCCGGATTGTGGGGAGCACCACTCAAAGCAATCAGTGCATTTGCACCACCGCTTTATACGCAGGACTTTAGTCTTTATAAGGATGAGGTACACCCTGCTTTCACCGACTATGATTTGGGTATGGCTTATGCTGCTGAAAAGAAATTACCGGTCCTGGTTGACTTCACCGGATTTGGTTGTGTGAATTGCAGGAAGATGGAAGCTTCGGTTTGGACCGACTCCAGGGTAAAAGATTTGCTAAACAAAGATTTCGTATTAATTTCTTTGTTTGTCGATGACAAAACAGCATTGGCTAATCCTTATGAAGTTCAGGAAAATGGACGTACTCGCAGTATAGGTACTGTAGGAGATAAGTGGAGTTATTTACAAAGAATCAAGTTTGGTGCTAATGCACAACCTTTTTATGTAATGCTTGACAATTCGGGAAAACCACTGAATAAATCTTATTCATTCGATGAAAATCCTGAACACTTTGTGAAATGGTTGAAAGCGAAAAAATAAACAGCGTACAGTTGGCAGTTATAAATTAAAAATTGTTGATAATTGCTATTTAAATAGTACAATTTGTCTTGAAATATTGGAAACGGTTTATCTGTTTCTGCCAATCTGCCACCCGATTTCTGCCAAAACAGTGAATCGGGTGTTTTGGCAAAATTATTGATAGCTCCCTTTCGGTTTCCCCTGAACGGGGTTTTAGAGTTTGAATAGAAAACAACGTTTCATTCATTAAATTTTGAATAATCATATTAGTCGCACATTCTTACTCCACTTCAGGAGTCAGGCGTAGTCTAATTTAACCCATAATATGAAAAACAAAAAACATACAGAAGAAAACTCAGAAGTTAATGAGCCTGAATTAACTTCAGAAACTAATCAAGATCAGGAAACTACCGAGCAAGCTGCCGATCAGATAGTTGACGAAATGGAAATGATGGCACAGAAATGTGTCGAATTAAATGATAAGAATTTACGCTTAATGGCCGAGTTCGACAATTACCGTAAACGGACAACAAAGGAACGTTTGGATTTGTTGAAATCCGCCGGTGAAAGTGTTCTGGTTGATATGCTTCCTCTGGTTGATGATTTTGAACGCGGTTTAAAAGCAATGGAAACTTCGGATGATGTGCAGGCAGTGAAAGATGGTGTGGATTTGATTTATTCAAAATTCATTGCTTTCTTGTTACAACATGGAGTAAAAGCCATTCCTACAGAAAATGAGGTATTTAATACAGATATGCACGAAGCGATTACAACTTTCCCTGCTCCAAGTGAAGAACTAAAGGGTAAAATTATTGATTGTGCATCCAAAGGTTACACGATGAATGAAAAAGTAATACGATTCTCGAAAGTTGTTGTCGGAGAATAATATATAGCCGGTAGTCGACCGAATAAAGTACCTGCTAAATGCTGTTAACTACCCACCACTTACTAATTTAAATATATGTCGAAAAGAGATTTTTACGAAATATTGGGAGTTGCCAAAACAGCTTCTGCAGACGAAATAAAAAAGGCTTATCGCAAGAAGGCCATTCAGTATCACCCCGATAAAAATCCGGGAGACAAAGAATCTGAAGAAAAATTCAAAGAAGCTGCCGAAGCCTATGAAATACTCAGTGATGAGCAAAAACGCCAGCGTTATGATCAATATGGACATGCCGGTGTGGGTGGTGCTTCCGGAAATGGCGGTTTTGGTGGTGGTAACATGAATATGGATGACATATTCTCACACTTCGGAGATATTTTTGGAGGTCATTTTGGCGGATTCGGAGGATTTGGCGGACAGCAACGTGGCGGAGGTCAACGTGTACGCCGTGGTTCGGATTTACGGGTTAAAGTAAAACTGAATCTGGCTGAAATTGCAACGGGAGTTGAAAAAAAGATTAAAGTAAAAAAACAGGTTGCCTGCTCACATTGCGACGGAACAGGGGCTGCTCATGGATCAGCTACCACGACCTGTACAACTTGTAATGGTCAGGGACGTGTAACACGTGTGCAACAGACTATTCTCGGGCAAATGCAAACAGCTGCCGAATGTCCTACATGCGGTGGCGATGGTAAAATTATCAAGGAAAAATGTACACATTGTAACGGTGAGGGTGTTGTACGTGAAGATGAAGTAATCACGATTAATATCCCTGCAGGTGTAATGGAAGGTATGCAACTTTCGGTAAGCGGCAAAGGTAATGCAGCACGTAGGGGAGGAGTGAACGGAGATTTACTTGTATTGGTGGAAGAAGAAGCACATCCTGAATTGATTCGTGACGAAAACGATTTGATATATAACCTTTTGCTAACTATTCCAATGGCTACTCTGGGTGGATCGGTAGAAGTTCCGACTGTTGAAGGTAAAGTAAAAGTAACCATTGCACCCGGAACACAACCCGGGAAAGTGTTGCGCTTACGGGGAAAAGGTTTACCCAGTGTAAACCGCTACGGAACCGGTGATTTATTAGTCAATATAGGTGTGTATATACCTGAAAACCTGAATAAAGAAGAAAAATCGATTATTGAGAAATTAGGTAAATCGGATAACGTGAAACCGAATGCTGCCGCTTCGCGTAATTTCTTCTCCCATTTCAGAAATATGTTTGAATAAACACTTGAAATTTGCTATAAAATAATGCCCAGGCTAAATTTGGCCAGGGCATTTTTGTTTCAATGCTTATTTTTAAATCAATATCCGCATTTTGCTGTAATTTTCCCTGAATTCCTTCGGAGTAAAGTTTTTACGTTTTTTGAAGAGCCGATTAAAGTTTGACAGGTTATTGAAACCGCATTCATAGCTGATTTCTGCAATTGTCTTGCTTGAATCGACCAGATATCGGGAGGCGATGCCCAAGCGTAAGTCGTTGAGGTACTCAATATAGTTTTTGCCTGTACGTCTTTTCATAAACCGGCTAAAGGAGACTTCTGACATGTTGACATAATTGGCCACATCAATCAGGCGTATTTCCTTTTGGTAATTTGTATGCAAATAATC
>JAQTOL010000097.1 GCA_028748945.1 Paludibacter sp. | reverse complement strand
TAAAGCAATTATAAATGTTGCGGTCAATTTACTTCCTTTTATATCGCAGGATACTTTGAGTGCATTTAACATCAAAATGATACTCCATATCATAACAGGAAGTGTCAGGATCAGCAGAAAAATAAATGATACTGAATTAAGTATTATACCTGGATTTTTAAGGATTTCTGTCTGGTCCGGTGATTTGGTAAAAAATCCGGCTATGGCAAGGATTATGAAAGGGGCTTTTGCCAATGTCATGGTGCCCAGAATATCTATAAACCTGATTTTTCCTGAGACAATTACCCCGGTAATCCACATAACTATCACTATGCTGAGAATATCGATGGCTAGTAAAGTAAAAGATTGTATGAATGTCATTTGATTAACTAAATGCATATCAATAACTCCGTCAAAACGAACATGGCTAAATGTTCCGATGATTCCCATAAGTATTACAAATACTAAACCCAGTCCAAACGCCTGTAAGCCTGCAATGCGGGTAAATGGATTCAACAATAATTCCCAATAATTATTCCTTTTCATAGCTTTCAATCTTGGATATAACATCATTCAACATATTTCTGACTGTAGGATAACTTAGTTTCAGTTCCGAAGCCATTTCTTTCAAACTTCCGCTGTTTTTCACGAACCGGATAATAAACTGCTGATCCAACTCCGGTAACAATGCCAACACTGGCAAGTCATAAGAGCCGGTAACCTCTGTCTGACAACTTTCGCATTTCAAACATTTAACTTTGAGTTGTGCATGACAACCCGGACAATAAGTAGGTAACATAGAATTTGAATTTATTTTCTGCAAAAGTAATAAACATTTTATTATTATCCATATATTATTGAATAATATTTATCTGTAGTTTAATTATATTTAAGTGTTGCTTGTTTAATTGTTTGTTTATATCCGGTCTATTTCCACCGATCAACGAGTAAAACTTTAATATATTTGGTTTTAAAAATTCAATTTAACAATATCATATATTTAAGGGTATCAATAGTTTATTATGTTGAAAGAATAAACTTTAATTTTTAAACTAACGTAATTTCAGGTCAAAAAGCAACTTTCAAAGTAGTTTGAAGTTAAGATGGAACTAATTTTGATAGAACAATCCGGATAAATTATTATAACCGTATAACAAACTTTTAAAAGAAGAAATTTATGACACCAACTGAAAATTTAATCAATGAGCATTTAGTAATCGACGAGTTACTCGGTATTATGAGTAAAATTGCTGACCGAATAAAATCTAAAAAGGTTTTCTATACGGATGATATTGAGGAAATTATTGATTTTTTGAAAAATTATATAGAAAAGAGCCATCATGAAAAAGAAGATGTGTTTTATCCGGCACTTTCATTAGCGGAAATTCCTATTGATAAAGAAGTAATTAGCCTTATGTCCTATGAACATGTTCTTACCAGGAACTATTTGAATGACATCAATAATTGCATTGTAAAATGTAAAATCGGACACGCATTTTCAAGTGAAATGCTGGCTGAGAGTTTAAAGAATTATGTTGTTTTAGAAAAGAATCATATCCAAAAAGAAGTCAATATTATTTACCCGATTGTAAATAATAGCCTGACAATAGAGAAACAACATGAGATTTTAAGGCAATTTCAACAAATTGAAGAAATGATTGAAGTTCATAGCTTTAATGAACATTACTCAAGACTGCTGAATGACTTAAAAAGGAAATATCCAAACTGATCTGTCTTTTTCAACCAATTACAGTTGCAATGATTTTTCGGACTTTACCCCTGTCTCTGAACTCACAAAGATAAATTCCCTGCCATGTTCCAAGATTTAGACGGCCGTTAGTGATTGGAATGGTAAGCGATACACCGGTTAAGGTCGATTTGGCATGCGCCGTCATATCATCGTCACCTTCAAGTGTATGTACCAGAAAAGGCTCCTGATCTTTTATTAAATGTTCGAAAATTTGTCCCATATCGGTCTGTACATCAGGGTCGACATTTTCGTTAATTGTCAATGCAGCCGAAGTGTGTTTCAAAAACAAATGTAATATCCCTATATCAGGTAGTTTAGTCAAATGAGCAACAATTTCATCGGTTATCAGATGAAATCCACGATTTCGTTGACGTAATGAGAATTCAGTTTGAAATGACATGGCGATAAATTGATAGAATGATTAAAATACACACAAAAATATATTTTCTAATATAGAATCTTTTAAATTGTTATTTATGAACAAAATATGCGATTTTAATGGCGATTTAGTAACATAGAATTCTTTGGCTTTAACAAAGAATAAATAATTAAAAGAAATTACTGTTATAAATTTTGATACAAAAGTAAGAAACAAATTTAGAAATACCCATATTTTAATAACATATTATTCTTGATTTTGACAGTTACCGATAAAAACTTCTTTTCAAAAAAAAATAATTTATCAAAGTAGCCAATCATCAGTTTGCTTTCATTGGGATCATTCGAGATGAATTGAACCAGATAATTGGATAGATAAATGTTACTGTTTACTTTTAAACGATTAAATATTCAAAGAAATATTATCTTTGTTCCCAAATACTAAGAAGAAAGTGGAGGAAAGAAAAGACGATATAATTCTACTTAATTTGATCCGCGAAGGTGATAGACTAGCTTTCAGACATTTATTTGAAACTTATTTCACTCCGTTGTGCCGCTTTATGCACCTTTATGTTCATGAAACAACCGTTGTAGAGGAACTCGCATTGGATATTTTTACTTATGTATGGGAAAACCGGAAAACTCTTCAAATCCAAATCTCACTTAAAGCATATCTTTTTCAGGCAGCCCGAAACAAGTGCCTGAATGTATTACGCCAGAAAAAACTTACCATATCATTAAATTCGGATGAAATAGATGTTGCAGAAACAGATGTTATGA
Source organism: Paludibacter sp. (assembly GCA_028748945.1). GTDB lineage: Bacteria > Bacteroidota > Bacteroidia > Bacteroidales > Paludibacteraceae > Paludibacter. The sequence continues at coordinate 6,531 of JAQTOL010000097.1, read as the reverse complement.
GTCTGGAAACTGAAGAACTATATCAGTTGATTCAGGAAGCTATTTTGGCATTGCCCGATAAATGCCAGGAAATATTCCAACTGAGTAGAACAGAAAACCTCACTAATCAGGAAATTGCAACTCGATTAAATATCTCTATAAAAACCGTAGAAGCTCAGATAACCAAGGCGTTAAAGCGAATTAAGGAATTTATTGGCAATTCGTATTTATTTTTGTGGTAAAATATTTCATTCCTGCGTAAGGGTTAGCACCAGTATTTGTGTCATACAAATAGAACCCTCAAAACGTCGGCAATGAAACCAAAACTTCCCTGGGATATAATTATCTCAAAACTTCGTGGAAATCTTACTGAAGAAGATACTATCATTTTTAATGATTGGTTGAAGCTTGATGTTAACCACCAGTTATTCCAGCAACTTGAGCTAGTCTGGGAAAATGTTCAAAATAAGGTTGCAACTTATGAACCCGATTTGGAATATTACTGGAAAGAACTTTCTGCCCGAACTCAAGATGATAAATTGGAAACATCTGAAAATAAGTCATCTGAATCACGCACCAAATATATTCCAATTAAACGATTCTACAGAATAGTTGCTGCAGCATCAGTATTGCTTGCAATTACTTTTTCAGGTGCTTACTACTTGGGTAAAAATAACCTATCCAATCATTCAGCCATTCAAACTTACTCTTCTTTAACCGGTAAATCAAAAGTAATACTGCCTGATGGTACCGAAGTTTGGCTACATAATAATACAACACTATCCTATAATTCTAACTTTACTTCCAATACACGCGAAGTTAAAATGAATGGAGAAGCTTATTTTAGTGTAACTCATGATGCTAAGAAACCATTTATAGTTCATTCGGATGGTGCTTCGGTAATGGTGCACGGCACAAAATTTAATGTAAACTCCTATTCCACTTCACATGATATACTGGTTAGTCTGTATGAAGGATCAGTTTCAATGACTGCAGGTGATAAAGATGTAATGTTGAAACCGGGCGAAGAAGGATCATTTAACAAATTAAACAGTACTTTACTTGTTAAAAAAGGAGATGTTGAATTTGCCAAATCCTGGACAAACGACCAACTTCGGTTTGAAAACAAAAACCTTCGGTATGTTTGCCGCTATTTATCCAAATGGTATTCGGTGAATATCAATATTGATCCAGCCATTGCCGATAATCAATCTTATACGTTTACACTGCGTGGCGAAAATTTGGATGAGATAATCAGGATAATGGCTCGTATTAATTCTATTGATTATTATTTTGATGATGATAACAACCTAATTCTCAAATCTAAGAAAACTGGGAAAATTATGCTACAGCGTTAAATAAAGTACAAAATATGCAATCCCCTTGATTGATCACTAATTATTGATGCCACTCAATAATTTTTAAGCCAGTATAATATTTTAACTTCTCGTTTACCTTATAATTTTTATAAAAAATGAATTTAAAAAAACAACTCATCCTTTTCTTATCTTTTTTGATGGCATTTAATGTTTTTGCCCAAACCAATGATAAGAATATCAGCATCTCATTTACGGATATTCCACTTTCCGAAGCTATCAAGAAAATTGAAAGCGTTAGCAAATACACTTTCTTTTACGATGCACAAAAAATTGATTTAAAGCAGAAAGTCAGTTTGAATGTAAAAAATCTTAGCATGCAACTAGCAATAACAAAACTGTTGGCAAACTCGAATATTAAGTTTGAGATAACAAATTTGCAAATTGCACTCTATCAAAAGGATGTAAAATTATCTCAAACAAATACTTTCAGAAAGGTCACCGGTGTTGTAACTGATGAAAAAGACGAACCTATTATTGGGGCATCTGTATTTATAAAAGGATTGAAAACAGGAACAGTTACCGACGATAATGGAAATTTTTCATTTGAAGCCCCGGATCAATCCACCTTAATTATATCGTATATTGGATATTCACCAATTAACTATACATTAGGTACAGAAAAGAACGTGAAGATTACATTGGAAGAAGACGCCAGAAAATTAGATGAAGTGGTGGTGGTGGGTTACGGAACTCAAAAGAAAGGGAATGTCACCGGTGCAATTGCCACATTATCAAGCAAAGATTTTTCTGAAAGAGACAATACTTCAATTGGTAGTTCGATGCAAGGTAAATCTGCGGGCGTTCAGGTAACAATGCCAACAGGAAAACCTCAATCCGGTTTTTCGATTCGAGTGCGTGGAACGGCTTCCATCAACGCCGGGAGCGAACCTTTGTATGTTGTAGATGGAATTCCAACCACAGATACTAAAGACATAAATCCTTCCGATGTTGAATCGATGAGTATTCTGAAAGATGCTGCATCGGCTGCTATTTACGGATCTTCGGGAGCAAATGGAGTTGTAATTATAACGACTAAAAGAGGAAGCGTTCAAAAACCGGTGGTTGAGTTTGATGCTTCTTACGGCACTACTTCGCCAATTAATCGGATAGATGTGCTGAATGCGACTCAATATAAAGCGTTGATGACCGAAATGGGTCGAACGCTGGATTGGAGTCAATATCCATATAATACTAATTGGCAAGATCAGGTATTTAGAACCGGTAAATTACAAAATTATCAGGTTTCAGTAAGAGGAGGAACGGAAAAAGCAAAATACTATTTTTCGGGTGGTATTGTTAGCACCGAAGGGATTGTTCAGACCAATAAAGTACAACGCTATAATTTCAAGATGAATTTGGATGTTAATCCAACCGACTGGTTAAAAGTAGGAGGTAGTTTTGCTTCATCAAGCTGGGAAGATGTAGATGTGCCCGAAAGCAGGAGTTCTGGACAAGGTGGAACCATTTTGGCAATGCTCAATGCTACTCCAATCACCGATATATATAATGCTGATGGAACATTCACCGGCAATCCGTTTATGACTTCTTTCGAAAATCCTTTGGCCAACATCTACGGATCCAATAATTTACATCGCAACTGGAGTTTGCTTGGTAATATTTATCTGGAAGCAGAGCCAGTTAAAAACCTGATATTAAAAACGGTTTTAGGCATGGATCATCGCAATGGAAAATACGAAGAATTTTTAGATCCATATAAAACCGACTGGGGCAGGAATAATGTGGGTATTGCTTACGAAACTGCAGATATGTATAACTATTTGATATCACAAAATACCATTTCGTACAAGGCTACTTTCAACGAAAAGTATAATTTTTCCATTTTAGCCGGTATGATTGCTTCTACAGCTAATACTGAATCTTTATCCGTTTCTGCAAAGAACTTCTCAAGTACCGCGGTACAAACTGTAAATGGTGCATCCATAATGTTGTCGATGAACAGTGATAAAGCCATTATCAATAACCTGTCTTACATTTCCAGTCTCAATTTTGATTATGACAATAAATATTTGCTAACTGCCAATTTCAGAGCCGATGGTGCTTCCAATTTTGGTAAAAACAATAAGTGGGGCTATTTCCCTTCTTTTTCAGCCGGATGGAGAATTTCCCAGGAAGATTTTTTAAAAGACAATACGGCTTTAAGTGATTTAAAAATAAGAGCAGGCTGGGGACAAGTCGGGAATAGTGGTATTGGAGCTTATGCTTCGTATGGTACAATGGGTGCAGCACCTTATTTTATGAATGGAAGTCTGCAAAGTGGCAAAATTCCTTCAACAATTGATAATACCGATTTGAAATGGGAAACCACTGAACAATCAAATATAGGATTGGATCTGGCTTTTTTCAATTACCGTCTGGCTTTCACGGTGGATGCCTATTATAAATTGACAAAGAATTTATTGTATGATTATCCCTTACCACTTTCTACCGGCTATAACACCTCTGTAATCAACATTGGTAGTGTATTAAATAAAGGGCTGGAGTTCAGCGTATCGTCTAAAAATTTAGTGCATGATTTTAAATGGAATACCGATTTTAATATCTCATTTAACAAAAATATGGTGCTTGATGTAGGTAATCGTGATTTGATGGTTGGTTATATTTACGGGCGTGAAGAGGTGTCCATCATTCGTGCAGGTTATCCACTGGGAACTTTTTGGGGATACGTATCAGAAGGTGTTGATCCGCAAACCGGTATGATAAAATACAAGGGCGCCAACAGCGTTGGCGATGTTTCCGATCAAAACAAAGAAGTAATTGGAGATGCCAATCCTTTATTCACAGCGGGGCTTACCAACACTTTCAGTTACAAGGAATTTGATTTGTCAATTTTGTTTCAAAGTGTTTATGGGAATAAAATTTTTAATGCTACACGGATTGACACCGAAGGTATGTATAATTTCTACAACCAAAGTACTTATGTGCTAAAACGTTGGAAGATTCCGGGACAAATAACTGATATTCCAAAAGCAATATATGGCAATATGGCTAATTCCCTTGTCTCTTCCCGCTTTATTGAAGATGGTTCATACATTCGTCTCAAAAGTGTTTCACTTGCTTATAATGTGTCAGCATCTCTTTTAAAAAAATCCAGGGTAATAAAAGAGTTAAAATGCTATGTTACTGCCGAAAACTTACTCACACTCACCCGATACAAAGGCTTTGACCCGGAAGTAAGTATGTATGGAAATAATGGTGATAATTCGGAACAAAATGCTGCTATTGGTATCGATTATGGTACATATCCACAACCAAGAAATATTATCTTCGGACTTGCTCTAAAACTGTAAACATCACTGAATAAATAAAATAAGACTTATGAAAAACAAACATATACCTTTATTGAGAAACACATTCATAGTGGTTATTGCTGCGCTTTTATTTGTGCAATGCGATGGTTTTTTAGATTTAAAGCCAATAACTAATGAGTCAACGGTAACTGCATTTAATAAAAAAGAAGATATTGAAGCGGCGCTTATTGGTGCTTATAATACATTTTATACCGATTATTATGTTTGGGAACAAATTCTGCTGGGCGATGTTCGCTCTGACAATGCTTACAATCCAATAGATGATGCTCCATTGTATCAGTATGAAACGTTGCAAATTTCATCCATGAACATGAATATGAAGGTGGATTGGACCATGCTTTACAGAACCATTCAAGGTTGTAATATCGTTATTCATTATGCTCCGCTTATTTCCGATCCTACATTTACTGAAGTTCGTAGAAATGAAATTATTGCCGAAGCAAAAACCATACGCGCACTTTCTTATTATAATATCGCTAAACTTTGGGGTGGAGCACCTGTTATTCTGACAGTTACTAATTCAGCAAATCCTGATGTAACAAATCTACCCCGTGAATCGGTTCAGCAAGTTTATGAAACCGTCATTGCCGATTTGCAGGACGCTATGCCCAATTTACCTTATATCAATAAAAGTGGTTTAAAGGACCGTGCCACGAGAGGTGCCGTTTTTGCATTGTTGGCCAAAGTATATGCTCAAATTCCTTATCCGGTTACGTTTAACAAGTATGATAAAGTAATTCAATATAGTGATTCGGTTTTAACTTCGCCTGCCGGTTATGCTTTGCTGGCAAATTATGATAATTTGTTCGATGGAGCTCATTACAATAATTCCGAATCAATTTGGGAAATACAATATAATGCCGGACCAAACGGAAACTGGGGACCTTGGTTAACCTTACCGCCATCACTTAATCCTTCGACCTGGAGAAAGTATTGCATCCCTTCTCAAGATTTAGTTAAGACTTTTGCCACCGAAGCCACCGATGTGCGCTATAAAGCCAGCATTATAAACGAAAAAGTGACTTATTGGTTTGACGAGTATTGGAGTGTTGATCATAATAATGTAATTCCGTTTATGTATAAATGGAGAGGAACCGGTGGCATACCGAGCAGCGATGATACTTATTTGGTCCGTTTGGCTGATATTATTCTGCTCAAGGCAGAGGCTATGTGCCAGAATGGTCAAGTTGATGCAGCCATTACTTTGGTCAATAACTCAACCATTAAACGGGTTAATGGAACGCCCATCGCGCTTGGTTTATCAAAAGAGGCAGCCTTGGATGCTATTTTAAAAGAACGTCGGTTAGAACTGGCTTTCGAAGGACAGCGTTTTGACGATTTGGTAAGAGCCGGTAAAGTCAAATCGGTAATGAATTCACTTGCTGATTACACAAAAGCCTCTGCTACTGCACCTAAAGTAAGCATTCAATATAATTTTGACGATTATATGATTTTGGCACCTATACCACAGGAAGAACGTAATCGCAATAAACAGTTGACTCAAAATCCAGGCTATTATCCACAATAAATTTATATAAATAAGAATGAAACGTAGAGTTATAATCTTTTTTTTGATCCTGTATGCAATCTCGGTTGCCGCACAGTTCAATTTAATTCCTATGCCGGGCAGGGTGGAGACTTTACGTGGGAAATTTATTTTGAAGAACAATTCAGTAATCAATTATGCTGATACTTCGTTAATTTCAGAAGCAAAACTGTTGAAAAGTTTACTGCAACCCGCTACAGGATTTAGTTTTCAAAAAGACAACTCAAAATCAAAGTCAATGATTTTGTTGAAAAAAGCCTCCAAAGCTGAGAAAATAGCCATTGAAGGTTATCAATTG
>JAQTOL010000096.1 GCA_028748945.1 Paludibacter sp. | reverse complement strand
TATCATTACTCATGATGTTTACATGTTTAGCATTGAAGCCGTTTTGAGAATATACAATATTCTTAGCCGGCATCAAATTGTTATTAATAAATGGATATGAAAATAACCCGGGCAAGAATCTGCCTGAGTTTTATTAATGGATAACCCCGGTGGAATACCAGCGGTTATTTACTTTACCAAATCCGTATTAAGCTTAAACATCCAATGGTTTTAGAGAATACAAAGGTAAGGATTATTTGAGAATATTGATAAACTTACCCGCAAAAAAACAGAAAACCGGCACTTCAACTTCGTTTAGGGTCCGATTTATAAATATACATTAAATTTGAAACTAAACAGACAGTCGCACCGTTATATAGCCCTAAAAGGATGATTACCGGTCATTCAATCGTTAGCAAAGAAATGAATTCCTGTCGATCCGGTCGTTCAGATATACTAATTTTAACTCGTAAAAAATGAAAAAGATATTATTAATAGGAGCAAGTGGCTTTGTCGGTTCAGCCATTTTAAATGAAGCCATCAACCGTGAATATAAAGTAACTGCAGTAGTACGTCATCCGGAGAAAATTATATTGAATAGTGAAAATCTCACCGTGATAAAAGCGGATGTTTCATCGGCGGAAACAGTTGCAGAATTGTCAAAGGGTTTTGATACGGTAGTCAGCGCTTACAATCCGGGCTGGTCCAATCCGAATATTGCAGAAGAAACAACATTCGTTTACAATGCCATATTGTCCGGAGTAAAAAAAGCCGGCGTGAATCGTCTGCTGTGCGTGGGTGGGGCCGGATCGTTGTTTTGCGCTCCGGGAGTACGCTTAATGGAAACCGGAGCTATACCGGAAGCATTTATGCCTGCTGTAAAAGCACTTGCCGATTTTTATCTCGTCACATTGACGGGTGAAAAAGAAACAGACTGGGTGTTCTTTTCGCCGGCAGGAAGCATTGCAGTAGGAGAACGTACCGGACAATTCCGTTTGGGAAAAGACGATCTGATTGTTTCAAAAGATGGAAACAGCAATATCTCCGTGGAAGATTATGCCGTGGCAATGATGGATGAAGTGGAGAATAAGAATTATCATCGTGAACGTTTTACCATTGGATACTGAGAATAATATTTATCTGAGACCAATTGACAGGGTAAAATCATTGTTGCTGCTTAAGGAATAAAAAGTTTTAGCCGCACTTAACAACATAGCTTTCGGGAATTCCGAAGGCTATGTCTATTTACGTTATAATGTGGATAATTAAAAATTCAACGGATATGTGAAATGAAACAATTAAAATATGCTATATTTGCAGCAGATGAAAATATTGTCGGAATCTCCTGCAGCAAGAAACATTTTATATGAAAAATGAATTAAACATCACGCTACCCGAATGGGCTTTCCTCGATGGAACTTCACACCTGGGTGATACATTGGAGGATCGTGTATTATTACAACATATTCAAAGTTATACTATTCTGGAAATGCTTTTAATAACCGGAGATGAATATAGTATTAACCCTACTCTGAGAACAAAAGAATTCAACTATACAAATATCCTTGGAAAAGATGAACGTCACTTGTTGGTGGTTCATTTTAGTCTGGCGGGTGAAGTGGAACTAAACTGGATAATGGACAGAGCGATTGAATTCTTAAAGCTGTTTATGGATTGGGATGATGCCAGTCTTATTATTGAAGAAACATCGAAGGATAATTAAAATAAGCACTCAACAATTTATAAAAACTCCCTTTAATCTGCGTTTACCCGCGTTCCATTGATTTATTTGAAAATATAAAATTCAATTATTCATATACATATAACAGATATAATGACTTATGGATATTGATTTTCAGGTTTTGAATGATGCGGTAATCTGTACTTTTTTTCATTCAAGCATTATTGTTGTAATTTAGAGCTGTAATCAAATAATTGAAATCATGATAAGACAAATAATACTACTCTCGGTTTTAGTCGCTGGTCTTATGCCTTGTTTCGGGCAAAATCGTACAGATGTACCACCATCTGTGGATCTTCAACTATACGATATTATTCAGCAGATTTCATCCGATCGTATCCGGAAAGATGTTATAACGCTGGCAAATTTTGGTACACGGAATACATTTTCCGATACAATATCAAATACCAGGGGAATTGGCGCAGCTACCAGATGGATTAAACACCGGTTCGACAGTATTTCAACGCAATGCAACGGGGGTCTCGAAGTTTTTTATCAGGATAACCGGATAAAGAAAGGAGAAAATAAACGCATTCCGCGTGATGTGTTGGTCAAAAATGTCATCGCTGTTCAACGGGGTAAATTACATCCGGATAATTACATTATCATATCGGGCGATATCGATTCACGGGCGAGCGACGTAAACAATGCTGAAACAGATGCACCCGGAGCGAATGATAATGCCTCCGGACTGGCAGGAGTGCTCGAAGCTGCACGTGTTTTATCAAAATACCAGTTTAACAACAGCATAATCTATGCAACATTGTCTGCAGAAGAACAGGGATTGTTTGGTGGCGAAGGTTTTGCCGCCTTTGTAAAAGAAAAAGGATGGCATATACTGGGAATACTCAATAACGATATGATCGGAAACATCGACGGAATTGATGGAACCATTGATAACCGTAGCTTCAGGATTTTCTCCGAGCCGGTACCTCCAACCGAAACTGAAACAGAACGAAACAGCAGGAGATATATGGGAGGTGAAGTTGACGGAATATCCCGACAACTGGCCCGGTACGTATTTAAAATGACCACAGCCTATATGCCGGAAATGAAACCGGTTATGATTTACCGTCTGGATCGTTTCGGGCGCGGTGGTCAACAGAGGCCTTTTAATGATGCCGGTTATGCTGGAGTACGAATCATGGAAGCAAACGAAAACTATAACCGTCAACATCAGGATATACGGGTGGAGAATGGTATAAACTACGGTGATGTTGTTTCAGGAGTAAATTTTGATTATGCAGCAAAAATTACTTCTGTAAATGCGATTACGCTGGCAGGTTTGGCTTTGGCTCCACTTCCACCCGCTCATGTAAAAATTGGTGGGGCGGTGTCTCCTTCCACAACCCTTGCATGGGATAAAGCTGATGATTTGAATTGTATCGGATATAAAATATACTGGCGGGATACAACTTCTCCGCAATGGCAGTATTCAAGGTTTGTAGGGAAAGTAAATAGCTTTAAACTGGAGAATATCATCATCGATAATTATTTCTTTGGTGTGGCAGCTGTAGGAAAAGATGGCAATGAGAGTCTGATCGTTTTTCCAAATGAAATGATCAGGTAAAAGTAATAACTCAACAACATAATTATGAAAAATAATACCCAGATAAAATGTCCGAACTGCGGGACATCCATCGACGTACAGGACATTCTGGCCCATCAATTGGAAGATGAGATTCAGCTGAAATATCAAAACCAGTTAGCCGAAGAAAAGAAGAAATACGATGCCGAGTTTCAAAGTCTGAATCAGGCCAAAGAGCAATTTGAGCAAAAGAAAAAACAGGAAAACGAACTTTTTCAGGACCGGTTGGAGAAACAACTGAAAGAAGACAGAAAATCCATAGAGGAAAAACTGAAACTAAAATTCAGAGACGAACAAGCCGAGCAGTTCAACGCCTTACAAAAAGAACTGAATGAGAAATCGGAACAGGTTAAGGAACTCAACCGTACCAAAGCCGAAATTGAAAAGCTGAAACGGGAAAAGTCGGAACTGAAAGAAGTAGCCGAAGCCGAAGCGCAGAAAAACCTGAATGAAACCCTGCTGTTGGAAAAAGAAAAAATCAGGAAACAGGAAGAGGATAAAAACGAATTACGATTCAGAGAACTTCAAATGCAATTGGAAGCGCAACGGAAACTGACCGAGGAAATGAAACGGAAACAGGAACAGGGTTCCATGCAGTTGCAGGGTGAAGTGCAGGAACTGGCCATAGAAGAATGGCTGGCTGCGCAATTTCCGTTGGACTCAATTGAGGAAATCAAAAAAGGAGCGCGTGGAGGAGATTGTATTCAGATAGTCAACACCCGTTCGTTGCAAAATTGCGGAACAATCTATTATGAAAGCAAACGAACCAAAGATTTTCAACCCAGCTGGATTGAAAAATTCAAGGCAGATATTCGTGAAAAAGGAGCCAATATCGGTGTGCTGGTAACGGAAGTGATGCCTTCGGATATGGACCGGATGGGATTGAAAGAAGGTATCTGGATTTGCAATTACGATGAATTTAAAGGACTTTGTTCGGTGTTGAGGGAATCGATTATCCAAATAAGCGTGGCTGTCAGTTCGCAGGAAAACAAAGGCGACAAAATGCACATGCTCTACGATTACCTGACCGGGAATACCTTCCGATTACAGGTGGAAGCCATTGTGGAAGGTTTCACACAAATGCGGGCCGATTTGGAAAGTGAAAAGCGTGCCATGCAAAGTATCTGGAAAAAACGCGAGAAACAAATTGAAAAAGTAACGGTGAACACCATTGATATGCATGCTTCCATCAAAGGCATAGCCGGTAATGCCATTCAGGCGGTCAAATTACTGGAACTGGAGGAAGCTAATATCGGGAATGAGGAAGAGTAAATATAGCAGCCAATCGGGGTCTATGGGTAGCTCAACTTAAAGTCGTACTACCAAAAATGAACTTAAAATCGGTTTGACAAAAACGGATACTTGTTTACGAGTTCCGTTTTCTTTTTTTCCGTACTTTCTTTGAATTTGAGGAATTCCACCGATCCGGGATGTAGCGGGCGATGGGACAAACCGGCATTTAATTGTTCCAGTTCTTTCATTAGTTGAATTGTTTCCGGTGAGAAATAAGTTTCCAAAAAGCGGCTCCAGATATAATCTACGGCTACATCCGAGGGATGCATCATATCCGAAGCATAAAAACGATAATCGCGCAATTCGTCCAGTTGAATTTCGTAGGCCGGAAAATAATGCACCTGTTGGAATTGCTCCTGAATTTCAGCAATTGCCAGCAACAAAGTACTTTTGCTTAAATTGTTTTCGTGTGCCCCGTCTTTAAAATGACGGATAGGACTGACTGTAAAAATAATATGCAGATTAGGAAGAAGCGCCTGAAGTTTGAGTAATAATGCTTTATAACCGGACATAATTTCATCAACGCTCAGTCTCCTTCTCACAAACCGGTTGGCCGGTAATTTATGACAATTGGAGACCACGCTCCCACTCTCTTTTTCTTCGAAAACCCACGCTGTCCCAAATGTAATAAGTAAGAAATTCGTTTGTTGAAAAGCAAGGCTTGATGCCAGTAAATGATCATTTATTTTATTCAAACATCCCCCGGCTGAGATATCCGAAAACAGGCTGCTATGGGAGAAACTTTGCCAGACTGAATTGTTTTCAAAAAGATCTTCCGTTGTAAACTGTTTATTTTGAAGGATTAATTCAATACTGTTCAAAATAGAAACCGGATTGTAAAGAACACCGAACGGATTGATATCAGCCTGAAAATAAGCGTTGGTCATTTTTCTGCCAATATTATCTGAAAAACAGGAACCCAAAGTCATCACGCGACTTTCGTACATGATTTCTAACGATGAATGGGGAATATCTATTTGTGTTTGGAACATAAAGCTGTATTAAGACTGTAAGAGCACGAACAAAAGTAGAATAAAAAAACAGAAACACAAAAAAAGCCCCGGAGTAACCGGGGCTTAAATAAAACAATAAAATTGAATTTATTTTTTTGCAGGAGTTGCTTTTTTAGCTGCATCTTTGCAACATGCTTTTCCATCTGCTTTTTTAGTACAGGTTTTAGCATCTTTGGTGCAGGCTTTTTTGTCGGCAGTTCCGGCACAACAAGCTGTTTTAGCTTTTGCTGGTGCTTTTGTTGTTGCAGTTTGAGCTGTTACCGATGCAAATGATACAAATATCGCAACAAGCGATAACATAATTACTTTTTTCATTTTGTTTAAATTTTAAATATTTGTTTAATTGTTTGGTTTTTAAATAAATCTGGAAGTTTAACTACTCTAAAGATCAAATTACAAGAACTCTTTTCCTGACCAGTATATCTCTTCCTGACAGGGAAAGTAAATCGTTTGGAGGAGGATAATTCGTTCGAAAATCCAACTGTTGGTTACTTTTCAAAACCAGCATGGATGAATAAAGTAAATCAATACATTTTGCCGAAATATTCTTAAATCCATCCAGGGGGTTGATTAATGGCGTATCAACAGTCACTCGCATAAAGAAACACTTCTTTGAATGCTCATTTACAGTTTGACATGTTATTTTTTCCTGTACCGGTTCCTGTTGGTGACAACAACTCTTGCTTTTTGACTGAATTTTCGGAAGGAATAATACCGATTCAGGCTCTGTACTTTCAAAAGCTTTTATATGACAAGCTTTACAGCTATATTTCATGACGTTATAACCTGTGCCTGCAAACAAAAAGTAAGTTGCAGACAAAATCAGGAAAATATATTTAAGCATTTTTGCCATAATAATTTATGCAAATATAAATACATTCATTATTTCTCCAGCTAAATAAACCAATATTTGATATACTTTTAACACTATTCCTAAATTCAATCGTTTTAACAGCTCATTTCTCCGGCATTTTTCATCGCTGAAAGCAAATTATAAGACCCTTTAATGACAACTCTTGAATTTTTCATGTCAAAACCTTCCGGTAAAACCACTTCGATGTAGTTATTGTTCATAAGACCTTTTTGCACTTCGACCATGCGATATTCAGTCATTGATTTAGCATTTTCAACCTTATTTTTATCAAATACAAAAATATAGTCTTTATCTTCGAAACTAACCACCGCATCTACCGGCAATGTGTTGACCTGTTTAGCCTTTGATTCTATAATACAGTTAACATACATTCCGGGCAAAATGTTTCGACAAAATCCTGTAACCCTTGCATAAACCTTATAGGTTTTGTCATCATTAATCGATTTCCCGGTTTGATAAATAACCGCTTCGTGTTGTTCTGTTTCGTTATTAATAAAGAAATGTATTTTTTGATCCCTGGCAACCTGATCGGCATCCTTCTCGAAGAGAGTTAGTTCGAGGAAAAGATTATCGGAATTCACTATCTCGAACAAGACATCGGAAGATGAAACCGATTTTCCAATACTTACATTTATCGCTTTCACATAACCCGAAATAGGCGAATGCAAGGCAACGGAACGGCTTATATTGTCTTCGGTGAGATTGGCCGGATTTATTCCTATCAGTTCCATTTTTTGTTTTAAGGCATTCACCATCGATTTCAGATTTTTATAATCCGCGGTAACCAGTTGAAGGTTTTTTTGAGAATAAACATCATCTTTGTAAAGCTCTTTATGCCGTTTGTATTCAGCTTCGGCATATTCCAATTTGTTTTTTGCTTCCAGATAATTCTGCTGTATGTCAATAAATTCCTGATTTTCAATAATGGCCAATGTTTGACCTTTCCGTACTGTACTGCCCTGAACAAGCGAAGTGCTTTTGACAAATCCGCCCATAGGCATACAAACCGTTGCCAGGTTCTGCGGAGCTACGGAAACTACGCCGTTCACCTTTAACGTTCCGCTCATTGAACGCATCCCAATCGTACCGGTTTCAATATTGGCCAGTTTTATCTGGTCGTCACGCAATTCAACGATATCTGCGGGAAGATTTTCTGCTTCTTTGTTTTCAGCTTGTTTTGCATTGCTGCACGATATCAAGGCAACCATGCATGTTGAAATCAGAACGATGGATTTAAAATTATATTTTGTCATAATTGTATTGTTGATAATTTATTGTTAATGGAAAAGATAAATTTAAAAGGTCTTTCCTGTTATATATTCAATGTTTATAATGGTTTGATTGTAACTGTTGAGCGCATCCAGATAGTTGAGTTTAATACTCAGTGTCCGGCTTAGATTTTGAATATAATCCATATAATCCATAGCTCCTGCCCTGTAACTTTTTGTTGACTGATCAATAATGGCATCCGCTTCGGGGATTGCTTGTTTTTCATAATAATCCAGGCTCTTGGCGTATTTTGCAAAATCGCCCAATAATGACCGATAAGTACCCGAGACCGATTTGATATAGTTTTCGGAATTTACCTGCGTCACTTTTTCTTTCATTTTTGCAGCCTTGATATTGGCGGCATATGAACCAAAAAACAGCGGAATGGAAACACCTACCTGAATACCGCTGAATCGATCATTGGGTCCAAAAGTGCGTGGGACACCATTTACTTCCTGAGAACCCAATATCGTTTGGTTGTAATAACCAATGCTTAAATCGGGTAACAGTTGACTTTGTTCTACTTTGCTTTCCAAATGAGAAACTTCAATCTGTTGTTGTTCATGCATAACCGAAGGGGTTTGAAGCAACGATGCATCATCAACAGTCGGGACAAAATCAAACCGCACCAATACCGAATCGGCAGGAAGAATGGCAGATCCCGTATTTAAAAGTGTTTGCAGCTTTTGAATCCAATTCACAAGATCTGCATTGATTTGCTGTACCTGGTTTTTCGTTTCCATGCATTGCGAACGGGCCGAAATCAATTCGAGACGGTTTGTTTCACCCACTTTCATTCTTAGTTCCGCAGCTCTCAGAAAACCGGAGTATAAAGAATCCTGCCAGACAAACAATTTTCGTTTCGATTGCAGGTAGGCAAATTCCCGGTAAATCTGTTTCACTAACGTAGCTATCTCAAGTTGCGATGACATCAATTTCAATTCACTACCCTTTACATTGGCAGAAGCCAGCTTACTTTGGTTCATGTATAGAGTAGGAAAAGCAAAGGATTGTAACACAGTAAAGCTATTGTCTTTTGAATAAGAATTAAACTGTCCGTACTGACCTTCGACAGATGTCTTGGGGATATTCCACGCCGCACCTTTCAAAGTCTTCTGAACATCCACAGCATAAACAGAAGAACGAACAGACAAATTACTGTCCAACGCCATTTGAATAGCCTGTTTTAAGTCAAAAACCTTTACTTCCTGCGCATTTGTTTTGCTAAAACCGGAAGAACTCATTATGAGGAACAAAACAAGGGTCAATGCTTTTGCATATTTTCGTTTAAACGTAGGCCGAAAGCTGCGCGTACTAAAGAAAATATAAAAGACCGGCAGAATAACCAATGTCAAAAATGTTGCCGTGATAAGACCGCCAATGACAACCGTTGCCAAAGGTTTCTGCACTTCTGCTCCTGCAGAGACCGATAATGCCATAGGAAGAAAACCGAGTGAAGCGACTGTTGCCGTAATAATTACCGGACGCAAACGCGTATGCAGTCCTTTCAATTCCCGTTCGGTAATATCAGTGATACCTTCTTTCTCCAGACGTTTAAACTCGGCAATTAGCACGATTCCATTCAATACCGCCACACCAAACAAAGCGATAAAACCGACTCCGGCTGATATGGAGAAATTCATATCGCGCAACCACAGAGCAAATATCCCACCAATGGCA
>JAQTOL010000095.1 GCA_028748945.1 Paludibacter sp. | reverse complement strand
AAGTCAGTTGACAAAAAAATATGAAGTTCCTACCCTGGCATCACTGAATACGATTATGGTAGACGGTACAGGAATGTGTGGAGCCTGCCGGGTAAGCGTTGGAGGAAAAACAAAATTTGTTTGTGTTGATGGACCGGAATTTGATGCACATCTGGTTGATTTTGATGAAATGCTGATGCGACTTGGTGGTTACAGGGACATTGAACGGGAAGAAAATGAACATTATCAGGCATTACTGAACAGCAAGTAGAAACTGACAATTTCAACCGTTTCCAATATACTCCGAATAACACACAGACAATTTGTAACTAAAATTAGTAATCCTATAATGAATATAAACGCAGAAAGATCCGAAACGTGGCGTGCGGAATTGCGCAGCGCAATGAAAGCCAAAGAACGTACTGAAATACCACGTGTCCACATGCCCGAATTGGACGCTGAATATCGTAGCCATACCAGAACCGAAGAAGTAAACCTTGGACTGACTCCAGAACAAGCCCTGTTGGAAGCCAAGCGTTGTTTGGACTGTGCGAACCCAACCTGTATGGAAGGTTGTCCTGTTGGAATATGTATTCCCACCTTTATCAAAAACATAGAACGCGGCGAATTCCTGGAAGCAGCCAAAACATTGAAAGAAACATCCGCCCTGCCGGCAGTATGCGGTCGGGTATGTCCCCAGGAAAAACAATGCGAAGAGCGTTGCATTCACCTGAAGATGAATAAAGAATCGGTTGCTATTGGTCATCTGGAGCGCTTTGCGGCAGATTACGAACGTGAAAGCGGCAATATATCGGTTCCTGAGGTTGCCCCTGCCAATGATATAAAAATTGCAGCTGTCGGTTCCGGTCCTGCCGGATTGGCTTTTGCCGGAGATATGGCTAAATCAGGTTACGAAGTGGTGGTTTTCGAAGCATTACATGAAATTGGCGGTGTACTAAAATATGGCATTCCGGAATTTCGTCTTCCTAACGACATTGTTGATGTGGAAATTCAAAATCTTCAGGCAATGGGAGTTCATTTTGTAACCAATTGCGTTGTTGGTAAAACCATTACCATTAAAGATTTGGAAGACGACGGATTCAAAGGGATATTTGTAGCAAGCGGTGCAGGATTACCCCGTTTTATGAATATCAAGGGAGAGAATTTAGTGGGTGTTATGTCATCCAATGAATACCTTACACGTGTGAACCTGATGGATGCAGCAAGCGCCGATTCGGATACTCCTGTATTTAAAGGTAAAAAAGTAGCGGTTATAGGCGGTGGAAATACAGCTATGGATTCGATCCGTACAGCTAAACGACTTGGCGCTGATCGTGCAATGATCGTGTATCGTCGTTCGGAAAAAGAGATGCCTGCCCGTTTGGAAGAAGTGAAACATGCCAAAGAAGAGGGCATCGAATTCTGGACGTTGCACAATCCGATTGAATATATTGGAAATGAGCAGGGACGTGTTACCCACATGTTGTTACAGGTTATGGAACTTGGTGAACCGGATGCTTCGGGACGTCGTTCACCGGTTGAAGTTCCGGGAAAAACCGAATTGATCGAAGTGGATGAAGTTATTGTAAGTGTTGGTGTTTCGCCAAATCCACTTATACCTCAATCGGTAAAGGGACTGGAAGTGACCAAATGGGGAACGGTAGTGGTGAATAACGACACCATGCAATCGGCTGTTCCTATAATCTTTGCCGGTGGCGATATTGTTCGTGGTGGTGCTACCGTAATTCTGGCGATGGGCGATGGAAGACGTGCCGCTAAAGCCATGGATGAATGGATCAACAAGAATTGACCATTTAATCATTTACAATTTAAAGAATGCGCTTCCTGAGAAATTCGGGAGGCGCATTTTTTATACTCTTCATTCAAAATAAAACTTGATTTGCCCATATACTTACAGGTATTTGCCTTTCGAAACCTAATTTGCCCAAATACATATATGTACTGACTCCCCTGAAACTTGATTTGGCTCGGTACGGATGTTGGCACGGTTTGCAACCCATGCCAAAAATAAAAAAGAAGCACAAGTCTCATACCTGCGTTAGCAGTAGCATCATTTAAACAAATAAATTTCTAAACCGCAAGTGCTTTCAATGCTTTGTAAACCAAAATGGCAGGCCAAACAATTGCTTTTAGGAAACCGAGAACACCTACCCAAAAAGTAGTGGCATTTGAAATAAAATAAATGGCGGCACCAATCAGTCCCAAACCATAAACGGCACCACCGGATGCTGTAGCCTGATGATTTCTGTTTTTGTCGTTACAAGGATTTTCTTCATTCATAATACTAAATTTTTGATAAATAAATTAGAACTTTAATTGTGATTAAGCCAGAGAAATAATGGATTTAATTATAAAAATTAAAACACAAAGATAATGCTATATTTTAGATTTTCAACTTTATAATACACAAAAGAGACCTTGCATGCATGGTCTCTTTTGTAAAGTATTTTATAGATAGCGATTTATTTATACATTTTATCTCCAATCATTCTGATTTCTTCCGATGTAACATAATCATCGAAATCCATTTGTTTGTCAACAATTCCACGAGGAGTAAGTTCAATAATCCGGTTACACACTGTCTGAATAAATTCACGGTCATGCGATGCCATAAGCACATTTCCTTTGAAGTTTACAAGCGTATTGTTGAAAGCCTGAATTGATTCCAGGTCCAAATGGTTGGCCGGCGAATCGAGAATCATTACGTTTGCATTACGCAACATCATACGCGAAATCATACAACGCATTTTCTCACCTCCTGAAATGACACTCGCTTTTTTATAAATTTCTTCACCGGAAAAAAGCATTTTACCCAGATATCCCCGGATATAAGCTTCGGTTGTATCCGTTGAAAATTGTCCGAGCCAATCGACAAGATTTAAATCGGTATTGAAAAATTCAGAATTATCGAGTGGTAAATAGGCATGCGTAATTGTTATTCCCCAATTATAAGTTCCTTCGTGGGCTTTCTCGTGTCCGTTTATGATTTCAAAAAAGGCGGTCATGGCACGTGGGTCACGCGACAGGAAAACAATTTTATCATTCTTCTCCACGTTAAAGTTCACATCCTTAAACAGCACTGTTCCATCTTCGAGTGTTTTGCCAAGTCCCGCAATTTCCAGTACCATGTTTCCGGGATCACGATCGGGAGTAAAAATAATGCCCGGATATTTTCGGGTTGAAGGTTGAATTTCATCAACGTTTAATTTTTCCAACATTTTCTTACGACTGGTGGCTTGTTTCGATTTAGCTACATTGGCACTGAAACGACGAATAAATTCTTCCAGTTCCTTGCGTTTTTCATCCGATTTTTTATTTTGATTTTGTTGTTGACGCAGAGCCAACTGGCTGGATTCATACCAGAATGAATAATTACCGGAGAACAACTGCACCTTACCAAAATCAATATCAACGGTATGTGTACTTACTGCATCCAGGAAGTGACGGTCGTGCGATACAACAAGTACCGTATTATCATAGTTTGCCAGATAATTCTCAAGCCACATGACCGTATCCACATCCAAATCATTGGTCGGTTCATCAAGTAACAGGTTATCCGGTTTACCAAACAGGGCACGTGCCAGCAAAACACGAACTTTTTCCATCCCGCTCAGTTCCTTCATCAACTGGTAATGCAAATCTTCCTTAATACCTAAACCACTGAGCAGCGAGGCTGCATCACTTTCGGCATTCCAACCATTCAATTCGGCAAATTTCTCTTCGAGCTCCGAAGCACGTAATCCGTCAGCATCAGAGAAATCTTCTTTGAGATAAATGGCATCTTTCTCATCTTTTATTTTCCAGAGAACATCGTGTCCCATCATCACGGTATCAATGACCGTAGATTCGTCAAATTCGAAGTGATCCTGTTTAAGTACTGATAAGCGCTCGCCCGTACCAAACTGAACAGTTCCACGTGTCGGATCAAGATCGCCGCTTATCATGCGTATCAGGGTCGATTTACCGGCACCGTTTGCTCCAATTATACCATAACAATTGCCGGCGGTAAATTTCAGGTTTACATCGGAGAATAAGACACGTTTACCAAATTGAATGGTGAGGTTAGATACAGTAATCATTTTTATTGAAAATTAAAAGTTGAAAGTATAGCTGATTCGCATCAGTATGTTGTATTTTTTAAAACAAAGAATAGAACCAGCTTGTTTTCCAAACCCGTTCTATTCATTTTTATCTAATTCAAATTATGAATTATGAACTACGTATTATTTTATAATTCCCAATGTACGGGCATCTCTTGAAATTTTTTCAATCGATTCGTCGATTTGATCAAAAGTGTGTGTTGCCATTAATGAATAGCGAATTAATGAGTCTTCAGAAGGAACTGCCGGTGAAACAACCGGGTTTACAAAAACGCCGTCATCCATCAACATCTTTGTGAGTTTAAATGTATTGGTATTGTCGCGAACAAAAAGTGGTATGATAGGTGTTTCAGTAGGTCCAATTTCAAATCCTGCTTTCAGGAAACCGGCTTTGGCACGGTTTGTATTTGCCCACAAAGCATCTTTACGCGATGTTTCTTTTTCCATTACATCCAATGCAGCCAAAACGCAACCTGTTGATGCCGGTGTTATAGAAGCACTGAAAATTAATGTGCGCGAATTATGTTTCAGATAATTGATAATATTCTCGTCGGAAGCTATAAAGCCCCCAATAGTACCCAGTGATTTACTGAATGTCCCCATGATCAAATCTACGTCGTCGGATACACCAAAATGTTCGCAAACTCCAGCTCCTGTTTTTCCAAAAACACCCAATGAATGAGCTTCGTCAACATAAATGGATGCATTGTATTTTTTTGACAATTCAACAATTTCAGGTAATTTGGCAACATCACCTTCCATGCTAAAAACACCGTCTGTAACAATAATTTTCAACTTGTCCGGGTCACATTTCTTTAATAAATTTTCCAGAGCATCCATATCGTTGTGACGATATTTCAGTTGTTTGGAAAAAGACAAACGCTTACCTTCAATTATAGATGCATGGTCATACTCGTCGAATATTAAATAATCTTCCCTACCTGTAATACATGGTACAACACCGGAATTTACTGAGAAACCTGTAGCATAAACCAAAGCAGCTGGTTTGTGCACCAATTTTGCAAGACGTTCTTCTAATTCAATATGGATATCTAAAGTTCCATTTAAAAACCGGGAACCGGCACATCCTGTACCATATTTTTCTATCGCTTTAATCGCTGCTTCTTTTAAGTAGGGATGATTCGTTAAACCCAAATAGCTGTTCGATCCAAACATTAGAACTGGTTTTCCATCTATCGTAACAACTGTATCCTGATCTGATTCAATTGGGCGAAAATATGGATAAAGACCATTTGCCTTAGCTTGTTGTGGCGCATCATATTGCCCCATTACATTACTTAGTAGACTCATAAAAGATAATATATGTTTGTAATTAAAAACGGCTGCAAAGATACTAATTTTTTATTGAAACATCCTTTTTTTTGATTACTAAGTTCAGTTTGCCTACCTTTGTGTTTCAATGTATAATTCTAAAACATTCATGGGCAAACTTATAGATTTAAAATTATTGCCGACTTTAGCAGCTAAATCGGATGCAAACTGGCGGCGCTTTCTTGTGAAAAATAAAAAGAAATTAGAGGGAATGGATTTGCAGGTTCATGCCCTTCATGATAAAATTTCAAAACGTACAGACTGCCTGTCCTGTGGTAATTGCTGCAGAACACTGGGTCCACGCATAACCGATAAAGATATTGACAGAATGGCAAAAACGCTTAGAATAAAGACTTCGGAAGTGATGGCTAAATATTTACGGGTTGATGAAGATGGCGATACGGTTTTTCAATCCATGCCCTGTCCGTTTTTGGGTGCCGATAATTATTGTGCTATTTACGAATCTCGCCCCAAAGCCTGTCGTGAATACCCACACACCGACCGGAAACGTTTTTATCAGGTTTATGAGCTATCAATTAAAAATGCCTATACTTGTCCGATAGTGTATGAAGTGTTGGAAGAACTTACTGCTTCTAATCCCGCTAAGGGGCTTTAGAGAGAAATTTTTTCAAAGTCTTCCCAAAAACCCGGATATGATTTACTTACCACCTGGGGATTTTCTATGCTTATCGGTTGAATTAAAGCAACCGGCGCAAAAGCCATAGCCATACGATGATCTTCGTAAGTAGCGATACGGATTTTTTCAGCCTGATCACAGCGTTCGCCTTCCCAGGCTAACTGTCCTTCGGCTGGCTCAATCAAAACATACCCCAGTTTCTGTAATTCATTGATTAAAGCAAGTATGCGATTGGTCTCTTTGATTTTTAAACTTTGTAAACCAATGAAATGAAACGGAATTCCTTTCAGACAACATGTTACGGCAAATGTCTGGGTCAGATCAGGTTCATTGCTAAAATCATATTCCATGTAATCAGTTGTCGGGGTTTTTGGTGTAAGTAAAACTCCATCTGATAAATAAGCTGTTTCGACACCAAGTTGTACAAACAGTTCGGCAACTTTACTGTCTCCCTGATAGCTATCCGAGCGTAAACCTTTCAAATAAACTGCACCTTTACCGACAAGTGCGAGTATTTCGTACCAATACGATGCCGCCGACCAATCGGATTCAACTGCATACGGAATTGGCTGATAATCCTGTGGTTCGATATAAATTGTATTGTTTGTATATTCAATTTTCGCACCATACTCCTGCATCATGCGAAGAGTCATATTGATATAGGGTTGGGAAATAACATTTCCATCCAGTCTGATTTTTAGACCTTCCTGCATAAGAGGACCTACCATCATCAACGCCGAAATATACTGGCTACTCACGCTGCCATTGAGATGTATTTCACCACCAATGAGTGCACTACCAAAAATACGTAAAGGCGGGAAATCTTCTTCTTCAACATATTCAATGCGTGCTCCCAAACTGTTTAGTGCTTCTACCAATAGTTTGATCGGGCGTTGCTTCATGCGTTCACTTCCTGTAATTATCCATTCTCCGACAGTTTTCGATAAAAATGCAGTGAGAAAACGCATGCTTGTACCTGCAGCACCAACATCAAAAGTTGTATCATTTGAATCCAACGCATGTACAAGTACCTTTGTATCATCGCAATCCGATAAATTTTGGATTTCATACGAACTGTAAGCCAGTGCATCCAGTATTAACGCCCTGTTACTTATACTTTTTGATGCGGGTAAATTAATTTGAGCACTTAAATTGTCAATCTTTAAATGAAGTATTTTTGAATTTTGCATGAATTATCAATCAAAATTTTAAATAAAGTTTATAAATCATTGCTGTTTAAAATGGCCAGTAAAAAAGTGATATTCATTTATTTCTACAAACTATCAGTTTTTTATAATACCAATTGTCATTGATCTTCTGTGAGTCTCTCAACTCATTCTCCAGCATCAATTTGTATGACGAATCAAATTTAAAACCTGAACGTACATATGTAAAATACTCCGTATCAGAGATCCAAAAATTTAAAACCTGTCCAGGCCATTGGCTTTGAGTAATTAATACAACATGAATGGATTTAATTTTGATTCTTAAATCATTCATAAACACAAGTGGATCAGAATAGTATTTCTTAATTTTATTTTCTTCGAATTTTTCAAAATGCTTTGACACACGATTATATTCCCAACGGGTAACTAAACTATCTCCCCGAAAGTAATTATACTTATCCACTTTATCGGTCGGAACATATTCGATGTTTTTAAAATTGTTTAATCCAATTTTTTCAATCGTTGCTATAAACTTCTCATTTCTTATTTCATTGTCGGTTTTACAACCAACAAATAAAACGAGTAAGAGAAATAGGAAAAATTTGATTTTCATCAACTTGTTTTTTTGTACTTAATTTTGGGATAAATAATGTTCAATAGTATTTGCGACTAATTATCAAGAACGCACCAACTTTAATCTGTCAATCAATTCATTACCCAAATCAGTTTTTCTTTTTATATGATTGAGAACTTCTAAAACAAACGGGTTATTTTCGAAACTTCCACGGACTGATTCAAAGTCCTGATATTTTTGTTCTTCATTACCATCTACACCAAAACCGGTTTTTGCATTCAGATCAAATTCCTTTTTAGCATCATCGTATATTAGTTGGTCCAGTTTGACAACCGAATTTTTCCACAATGTAACCAGACTCACAATTTCCTCATAAGTTACATTTTCGAGTGTTTTTCCCCAATAATTTTCCAGTTTTTGACTAGCCCAGGTCCATTCATAATGATAATACTCTTGATGCATTATTTCAAAACGTTGCTGAATTTGATCGAGGGAAATGGAATTCGCCTCAATATCTTGAAGCAGAATGTCTATTTCATTTTTGGGAGTTATAAGACCTGACAAGTCAATCCATTCTCCTAACCCTTTTTGAGTGTTGGGTTTCAGTTGCCGGCGAACTTCGTCAATGTCACTGAATTTCGTTCCTTTAAGCCTGTTAATCAGCGAATTTCCTAAAAATTTATAAATGGCAATATTATACAGATCAATTCCCTTAATCAATGAAGAGTTTTTAATACTACAATTTTGATAGGTATAAATATCGGTAGTTTCTCCTGAAATTGCCTGAAGATTTTTCAACACAGCAACTCCTTTCATCATTTTATTGATGGTATACGGGCTAAGCAAATTAAAATTGATTGGATCTAACTTTTTGTTATCTTTCCGGTTATCACGTTTGGGCCATTTCTGGGCATCGCGAATTGTACCTACACTTCGCAGATTTGCACCCGGTATCAAATAACTTTCTGTTGCGTTTTCAATTAAATATGAAAATGGCAAATCCGAAGTATCGGAGTGTTTGGTATGTCGCCCCATAACCAAAGTAAATGCTCCGATTTTTGCCGGCCAAAGTAAATATGAATCACTCGTTGTCTTAGCACCACGTTCGGCAATACCTTGATGAATCGGTCCTAATTTATACATGTGATTACTTTGATTGGAACCACTACCGGCATTCAAAAATGAAAACATACCTGCAATTAGCAGACTTGATTTATGATGCGATACTGTATAAGGACCTGCAAAAATGGCTGTTGCCTCACCATGCATACCCTGGCAATTAGAAAAGAAAAGTGAGTCAAGTGCAGAATAATGTTTCCCCATTATACAACCCTGTCCGATAAAACATCGGGAAACTAAAGTAGAATCTGTTATTGAGACACCCGAACTAAGAATAAAATCGTTGCATTTCACACCTGATCCAATAACAACAGGAGCTTGTGCATTACTGTTTATTGTCCCGTTTTCGAGCAACGAAGCACCTTCAATAATCGCAAAATCACCAATCCTGACGTTTTTGATGCTTCCGCTATTAACAATACGAACATTTTCCCCGATTGTCCCTTTATCCGACTGCAGAGTCAGGGAATAAGCATCAATCAATTTTTGCAAGGTTTGAATAACAACCGGACGATGGCGGTATAGTGTCAGAATATAGGCCAAAGGAGCTGACAGAAAGTCAAATATTGGTATTTCCCTTCCGCCTCCTTCATTCATAACCGGTACTTTCACACCGTTACCAAATGTTGAGACTCTATCGACC
>JAQTOL010000094.1 GCA_028748945.1 Paludibacter sp. | reverse complement strand
AAATCCAGGAGCATGTAAAAACAGTGACCGCTCCTTATAAATACCCCAGAATTATTGAGTTTGTGGAGGAACTTCCCAAAACCATTAGCGGTAAAATCCGCCGGATAGAAATCAGAGAAAATGACAAAAATAAATCATAATTGATAGAATAATGAAAATAATCAATCTTTCGGAGAATAACTCCATTCTGAAGCATTATATTAAAGAAATCCGTTCTGTAAAAATTCAGAAAGACTCCATGCGCTTCCGCCGGAATATGGAGCGGATCGGTGAAATTATGGCTTACGAAATCAGCAAAACCATGCACTATAAGGCCGAAGAAGTAAAGACTCCGCTTGGTATCGCGAACACGGAAGTCATTGATGAAAAAATTGTGATTGCTACCATTCTTCGTGCCGGATTACCTTTTCATACGGGATTTCTGAATTATTTTGACGGGGCTGAAAATGCCTTTGTTTCAGCCTACAGGAAATACAAAGATGCTTTGAAATTTGACATTTATATCGAATACATAGCGTCACCAAATCTGGACGGAAAAACAGTTATAATCACAGATCCAATGCTTGCCACCGGAGGGTCCATGGAATTGGCTTACGGAGCATTACTCACCAAAGGTAAACCGGCACATATTCATATTGCCACGGTTATTTCGAGCCAGGTAGCCATTGATTACGTGGCTTCACATTTCCCGGAAACAAAGACAACCGTTTGGGCGGCAGACATCGATCCCGGACTGAATGAACATTCTTACATTATTCCGGGACTGGGAGATGCCGGCGATTTGGCTTACGGGGAAAAGTTGTAAAAATCCCATCCCGATAGAATTAGGTATAGGATTTTGTTTTATTTTTTATAATACTGCAAAGCTTCGGGTAAGTATTGTTTTATCTGAGCAATACGGTTTGCATCCGAGGGATGTGTACTCATTAATTCAATTGGAGCGTTGCCCGAATGAGCTGCCATTCGTTCCCAGAAAGAAACAGCCTCGTTTGGATCGTACCCTGCCATGGCTAAAAAGATTAATCCTAGTCTGTCTGCTTCATATTCATGTGTGCGGGAATAAGGCAACATGACTCCGTATTGTGCACCAAGACCGTAAATTGTATTTATAGTTGAGCGGGTTACTGCTGGTTTGTTTGCTAGAAGCATATCTGCTGCCGATGCACCGTATTGCAACACAATTTGCTGACTCATCCGTTCATTACTATGCTTTGCAACCGCATGTGCAATTTCATGACCTAACACCACCGCAAGGCCTACTTCGTTTTGAGTAATAGGTAATATTCCATCAAAAACAACAACTTTTCCACCCGGCATGCAGAATGCATTTACAGAAGTGTCTTTTACTAAATTAAATTCCCAGGCAAAGTCAGATACTTCCGCCGACATTCCGTTTGCACGTAGATAAGCTTCAACTGCTGTCGAAATTTTTTGACCCACTGTTTTAACCAAAGCTGTATTTTCTTTATCTTTAGAAGCAGGTACAGAATCTATGAACTGTTTATAACTCTGAAAACTTGATGTTAATACATCTGCATTGGAAACCAGCAACAATTGCTTACGACCGGTAAGCATGACAGTTGAACACGAAGCAAATAAACAAACCAATAAAATAAAAAAGGTAATTTTTCTCATAAAGCAATAATATTCCGGATAATTTAAAAATTCTACATCTAAACTTTTTATCTTTGCAAAGATAATTAATCATTTTAAAATTTAAATTGCTTTTTAGTAATCATTTCAATTTTGTTGCCATTTTAATAAAATTAAAAGACATGACTTTATCAAAGATATTTCTTTATTATTGGAAATCAATTTCCTTAATTACTTTCATACTTTATCTTTCATTTGTACCTCCATCAACTTTCAATGGAGTACCTTCTTTCGCATACGAGGACAAAGTGGTTCATATATTTCTATATTCAGTATTAACCTGTTTTTTGATTTTTGATTACCGGAAATATGCTAAAAAAAACAAGACAAATACATGGGTATTTGCGTTAATTTGTTTGGTATTTCCAATTTTTATCGGAGGTTCTGTTGAGATTCTTCAACCGGCATTTTTTGCTCCACGTACTGCCGAATGGCTTGATTTATTTAGTGACATAACAGGCGTAACGATTGGTTGGCTTTGTATGAAATTCCTGATAAAACAAAAAAACTGATTTTAAATTCAATACGAATCGTGGAAACGCTGAAATACAAAATTGGCATTACACTCATCAAGGGCATTGGCCCCAATTTGGCAAAGAATCTGATTGCTTACGTTGGCAGTGTCGAAGGTGTTTTCAGCGAAAAGCAGTCAGCACTCGCTAAAATTCCCGGAATTGGCGAGATTCTATCCAGAGAAATTGTAGCGCAAAATGTATTGCCACGTGCTGAAAAGGAAATTGAATTTATTCAGAAAAATAAAATAAAAACGTATTATTATACGGACCGTGAATATCCTTTTCGGCTGAAAGAATGCTTCGATTCACCCTTACTGATTTACAGCAAGGGTAATTGCGACTTAAATAATGGTAAATTTGTCGGAATTGTGGGTACCCGCAAAGCAACTGAAACCGGTAAAGAAAACTGTAAAAAACTAATCAACGAATTAGCCGCTTCCCAACAAAATACAATCATTGTCAGTGGTCTGGCCTACGGAGTGGATATTTGCGCACACAAATCCGCTCTCGATGAAGGACTTCCAACCATCGGTGTTTTGGGGCACGGTTTAGACCGGATTTATCCGGCAGCTAACCGGCCGACAGCGGTGAAAATGATGTCCGATGGAGCATTGGTCACCGAATACCTGAGTATGACAAATCCGGACCGTCCAAACTTTGTACAACGAAACCGCATCATTGCAGGACTTTGCGATGCAATAATCGTGATTGAATCTGCAGTTCGTGGCGGTGCATTGATTACCGCTGAAATTGCTAATGATTACAACCGGGATGTGTTCGCATTTCCCGGACGGGTAAATGACGAGTGGTCGGCAGGATGTAACGCATTAATTAAAAACAATAAGGCCTCGCTGATTGAATCGGCTAACGATTTATGCCGTTTTATGAACTGGGAAAATAAAGACACAATCGACACCCAATCCGTTCAAACGGCAATATTCCTGGACCTTTCGGATGAAGAACAGGAAATTGTCAGTACACTCCGGCAATATTCCGAAGGTATGCAAATGAATGAACTGGCTGTCATGCTGTCAAAACCTGCCAGTAAAATATCTTCCATGCTACTCGAAATGGAATTTAAAGGGGTAGTAAAGTGCTTACCGGGAAGTGTATATAAAATAGTAATATAGTTGATTAGTTGATTGGTTAATTAGTGTTGGTCGATTAGTTAATTAGTTGATTAGTTTACGAAACCCAGACTCTTATGCTTATACAGCATGAAAACATTAAGACATTCACTTGTAATTAAAAATAATAATAATTCTCCTGTCAACCAACACTAATTAACCAATCAACTAATTAACTAATTAACTAATTAACTAATCAACTAAATGTTCAGCAGAGAAGAATTAAAACAACTGAAAAAAGAATTTTGGGAAGGATTTGGGATATATTGTAGTGAAATTCCTTCACTGAAGCGCAGAAAAAGTAAGTTCATGTTGTACAATACCAAGATGAAAGGTGTGGAGCTAAAGTTCGATGCTACCCGCGAAGGAGCTTTTGTTATTCTTGAAATTAATCTGCATGATGCAAAAGCCCGGTTCGAAAAATACATGCAATTTGCTGAATATAAATCCATCATGGAAAAGCAATTTCCTGCCGGGTTGATCTGGGATCCGGCGTACCTACGCGAATGTGGAACCGAAGTATGCCGTATCTATACAAAAAAAATGGGGATCGATCTGCACCGCCGCATCCAGTGGATGGAATTTTATCAGTTTCTGTCCTCGGAAATGTTGAAACTGGAAAAAGCTTTTAAAACGGTGAAGGAGGCGATTGAATAGTCGGTTTGTGGCCTTCATGCGATGATATTTTATACTTAAAAAACAATTTGCCTGTTTGTCCTTATTTTTGAATAGCACCTGGAAACAGTTGCTATTTTTTGTGTTTTAAATTAACTGCAAACAAATAATTCATTCGATGTCAGGTATTCATATTTATAATTTATCATAAAGATTAGTTACTTGTGGTTAATATGTTCAACAATTGATTCAGATTTAAAACTTTTAAATATTGGCATTGTTGCAATGTTATTCTTTAATAAATGGATTTAATGTACTTTTATTTTTTCTGTTTATCATAATATATTCTGTTATTTTGAACCCAAAACCGGCTTCAGAATACACATTATTATTCTATATCAACACCCTAATTTTCATGACAATGCAAAATTCTACCAAAAGAACTTTAAATAGATTACTCAAAATATCATTATTTTTTCTTTTCATTCTCACCGCTGCCCAGGAAATCAATGCTCAAATATATACCTGGACAGGTGAAGTCAGCTCCAACTTCAGTGACTCATTGAACTGGAGTCCAAACACCTGGATACCCTTAAAACCAACCGGAGCTGAAACTGTGATGATTGGTGCAGGATCAACCAACAATCCAATCTTTTACAAAGGGAGTTCTACTTTACGTTATGGCCGTTTTAATACGAAAGGAACAGCAAATTTCATAAGCAGGGGAACCATATATGCATGGAACAGCGATTCTATTAATGGAATTATAAATTTAGATTCTTATTCTGAATTCAATAGCAGAAACAACTGTTACATTGGTTATGGAAATACGGGTGTTGTTACATTGAAAGGGGTTTTGTCTACCAAATACGATGTTTATGTTGGATACGGAGCAAAAGGTGCCGGAACTCTAAATATAAATGGAGGTACTGTTTACGTAGGCAGAAGCCTTTATATTGCAGCTTCAGGGGCAACAGGTTTAATCAACATTACCGGAGTTGGAGCATTAAACATTCCGGGAAACGTCACTTCTACTATGCAAACATTAATCAATGCAGGTAAAATTATAACTACCGATGCAGGCATGCAACTGGAAGCAGTTTATAGTAATTCAACAACGACTGTTCAGGTAAAGCGAACTATGACAGGCATGCTGATGGAATACTCTTCTTATGTGATTCTTGATAATGGAATTGTAAAAGCTAAAATCGAGAAATCGTCCGGAAAAGTTCTTTCGTTACTTTTCAATGGAGTTGAAATGATTGCACAGTCGGGAGGGCACGTTACCGCCTATTATGACTGGACAGATGGAACTAATTTTGAATCACTTTCACATTGTGTTTTTTCGGTTACACAACAAAATGATTCTCTTGTAGATATTTCATTCAAAGATAATTATACTCCTGAAATGGGGGATGTCATCGGTGGCGATATGGATGTTCATTTTGTCATCAAAAAGAATTTAACCGGACTTTATACTTACTCTGTTTTGGAACATCAACCTTCTTACCCGGCAGTTGGATTAGGTTCGTGGCGTTTAGTTTATTCTCTTGGTCATGATGCCTCCACCTATGTTTGTGAGAAAATTTATGTTGACAGTCTTCGTCACTGGCAAATGCCAGGTGTTACCGATACTTATGAAACAACTCCCATTCAGGAAATTGTAAAAATGACATCAGGAGCCCGGGCCGGACATTTTGATGGGAAATATGAGTATGTCACCGATTTGTGGAACATTGGAACCTGGGGATTTGCCAGCGATGTAAATAAACTCGGAACATGGATGGTTTTCGGCAGTCATGAATTTTTTAATGAAGGGCCAACGTATCACGATCTGAATGCTGCAGCGGGCATTATTCATGTTTGTCTGAATGGTTTGCATTATAATTTAAAAAGTTTTACTGTGGCTCAGGGAGAACACTGGCGAAAAATATATGGTCCGTTTTTGATTTATTTTAATCAGAAAAATACGGGCGATGAGTCGTGGGTGGATGCACAACAACGGGCTAAACAAGAAGAAAAAGAATGGCCCTATTCGTGGTTGACAAATAATCCGGAATACCCATTGGCAAATCAGCGGGGCGCAATCAGTGGAAGTTTCAAAGTAAGTGATGCATTTAAACCTGAAGTTACAGGTGCCAATGCGTGGATAGGTGTGACTCAGATCAGCAATGGCGATAATCAATGGCAACAAGAAGGGAAAAATTACAAGTATTGGATAAAAACAGATTCAACAGGTAATTTTACAATTCCTGAAATCCGTCCCGGAACCTATTCTCTTTTTGCTTATACCAATGGAGAAGTTGGGGAATTCAGCAAGACAAATGTTACTGTAACTGCAGGTGATACAACTTCAATGGGAGACCTCGTCTGGACAATTGCCCGAAACAAAGGAAAAATAGCATGGGAAATAGGCTATCCAAATCGCTCCGCATCTGAGTTTGGGCATGGGCACACAGATTTTTTTGAAGGATACGTCTACGATAATTTCTACAAAGAATATTCAAATCCGCTGGAATATAATGTGGACGAAAAAAACTGGGATACTGCTTTGCCCTATGCACATAGTGTTTATGAAGATGCTGCCAAAAATTTAAGTTCCTGGAAATGGAGACTACACTTTAAATTACCCTCAAATATCGCAACTTCGGGTAATGCTACGCTTACAATTGCTTACGCGGGCAACGATCATGCTCAACAATGGATTTATGTAAATAACGAGAATTCTACGTTTAGTGCTTTTTATCCTCCAAATGGAGGAGGAAACGGACTTTTAAGACAAACAAATCATGCTATGTATGGAATAAGTACAATTACAATTCCAATGTCAAAACTGGTAAAAGGAGATAACATAATCACGCTGTTAAACCCTTCGTCCAGTTCTATGGTAAACCATTTAATGTATGATTATTTAAGTCTGGAAGTTCCAATGTACGACTGTATGGGAGTTCTAAACGGTACAGCTTTTGTTGATAGCTGCTCGGAATGTGCTGGTGGCACATCGGGGGTCACACCTGTTTTATCGAAAGAAAACTGCACATCTGCAGTCACTGCTGTAAACGAGTTAATTCCCCCGGAAGTATTTCCGAACCCTTTCAACAACTCCTTTGTTTTGTCATGCGTCGGAAAGGTTTCATATTCAATCATATCACTCACAGGCGAGACAATTGAGAAAGGAAGTTCTGATAAAAAAATCAATCTGGGATCTGGTTTAAAGCCGGGGGTCTATATTTTAAAATTAAATCAGGACCAAAACCTAAAATGCTTCAAAATAATAAAGAATTAGCGACGGGGAATTGATATTTATTATTTCAAACCAGCATGGCAGACTAAATTATTTTAAGTCTGCCATGATGGTATTATATTTCAAATCCTATTCAATCGACTGTTTTTTGTGTATTTCTGTATCAACATATTAAATTTAGTTGGGTCGAAAAATCAATCTGTTTTTTATGTTGATAAAATAAGTATTTTTTTGTAGCTTTGTATCCCATAAATAAACGTAAAAAGGAATATGGAAATTAAACAAATTAAAAGAGCTTTAGTATCTGTTTATCACAAAGATAAACTGGATTTCATCATACAAAAACTATATGCCGAAGGAGTTGAATTTATCTCTACCGGCGGAACCCAAACTTTTATTGAGTCACTTAATATTCCTTGCACGGCTGTTGAAGATTTAACCGGTTACCCTTCAATCCTTGGAGGAAGAGTTAAAACATTGCATCCTAAAATCTTTGGAGGAATACTTAACCGCCGCGATTTAGCATCGGATAAAGAGCAAATCGCTGAATATGAAATCCCCGAAATAGATTTAGTTATAGTTGATTTATATCCTTTTGAAGCTACGGTTGCTGCCGGTGCAGATGAACCGACTACCATTGAAAAAATTGATATTGGTGGTATTTCTCTTATTCGTGCTGCTGCCAAAAACTATAACGATGTAGTTATCGTTGCTTCGCAGGACCAATACGAACCTTTGCTGGAAATGATCACCGCAAACGGTGCCAATACGACTATCGAGGAACGCCGTTGGTTTGCAAAAGAAGCTTTCGCTGTTTCGTCACACTACGATTCAGCCATTTTCAACTACTTCGACAGTCAGGATGAAAGTGCTTTCCGTTACAGCGAAAACAATTCAAAAGTACTGCGTTACGGTGAAAATCCTCATCAAAAAGGCGTTTTCTTTGGCAAATTCGATGATATGTTCGAACAATTACAAGGAAAGGAAATTTCGTACAATAACCTGCTCGATATTGATGCAGCAGTCAATTTGATCAATGATTTTGATGATATCACTTTTGCCATTTTAAAACATAACAATGCCTGTGGCATTGCTTCCAGACCTGTTCTGGTGGATGCATGGAACGCAGCTTTAGCAGGTGATCCTGTTTCAGCTTTTGGTGGGGTTTTGATTACCAATGCAATAGTTGACAAAGCAACCGCTGAAGAAATGCACAAAATTTTCTTTGAAGTGGTTATTGCCCCCGATTACGATTTGGAAGCCATCGAAGTTCTTGCTCAAAAGAAAAACCGTATTATCCTGATTATTAAAGATGCAAAAATCAGAACAAAACAATTCCGTTCGCTACTTAACGGCGTATTGATGCAAGATAAAGATACTCATACCGAAAACGCCGAAGAATTGAAAGTGGTTACGGAAAAGGCTCCAACTACCGAAGAAATTGAAGATTTGCTTTTTGCAAATAAAATTGTGAAACACACGAAATCGAATGCCATCGTGTTGGCAAAAAACAAACAATTGATTGCCAGTGGTGTTGGACAAACTTCACGAGTAGATGCTTTAACACAGGCGATTGAAAAGGCTGAGTCATTTAAATTCGATTTGAAAGGTTCGGTTATGGCTTCGGATGCATTTTTTCCATTCCCTGATTGTGTACAAATTGCATTTGAAGCAGGTGTCACCTCTGTAATTCAACCCGGTGGCTCCATCAATGATAAACTTTCGATAACATCCTGCAACGAAAACGGATTATCAATGGTAACAACGGGATACCGGCATTTTAAACATTAATTTAATTTACAATTTAACTATTTACAATTTACAATTATAAAGAATTGACTGTAAATAGAATTTTTTATACAATAAGATTAAAACAACACGAAATAACGAAAGAAAATGGGACTATTTTCATTTACGCAAGAAATAGCAATCGATCTGGGAACTGCCAATACAATTATCATTCATAATGATAAAATTGTGGTAGACGAACCATCGGTTGTAGCTTTGGATAAACGTACCGATAAACTGATAGCAATAGGTGAAAAGGCTCGCCAAATGCAGGGAAAAGAAAACGAAGGAATTCGTACCGTTCGTCCTTTGCGAGATGGTGTTATTGCCGATTTTTACGCAGCCGAGTTAATGATCCGGGGCATGATTAAGATGATTCCGACAAAAAATCATCTTTTCTCTCCTTCTCTGAAAATGGTTGTTTGCATCCCTTCAGGAAGTACCGAAGTTGAAATACGTGCTGTGCGTGACTCCTCGGAACATGCCGGTGGTCGGGAAGTCTACATGATTTACGAACCCATGGCTGCGGCAATTGGTATTGGTATCGATGTAGAAGCACCCAATGGTTGCATGATAGTTGATATTGGCGGTGGAACAACAGAAATTGCCGTTATCTCACTGGGTGGTATCGTTTCCAATAAATCCATCCGGATTGCAGGTGATGATTTGACCCTGGACATTGTGGAATATATGGGACGTATGCACAACATTAAAGTGGGTGAACGTACTGCAGAATTAATTAAAATAAATGTGGGT
>JAQTOL010000093.1 GCA_028748945.1 Paludibacter sp. | reverse complement strand
TTCCTATCGGGCTGATACATACTTCCTGGGGAGGAACAATGGTTGAAG
The DNA here is from genome assembly GCA_028748945.1 of Paludibacter sp. GTDB lineage: Bacteria > Bacteroidota > Bacteroidia > Bacteroidales > Paludibacteraceae > Paludibacter. The sequence goes on along the minus strand of JAQTOL010000093.1, from coordinate 9,677 downwards.
CGTGGACCAGTGAGCAGTCACTGAAAAATACACCCGATTTTGCCGGTTTTATTCAGGAACTAAAAAAAATGCCTTCCGGGGATGTTGAAAGAATTAACTTCATGAATCAAAAACTGGTTAACTGGAAAAAAGAACTTCTGGCAAAAGACCTCGGATATGAAGCAAACGAAGCTATCTGGGCAAAACCGGATCTGGACGATTCAAACTGGAAAAGCATGTTTATACCACAATTTTGGGATGAACAGGGATTAGCCGATTTTGATGGTGTGATCTGGCTTCGTAAAACGATTCAGATTCCAGTTGAATGGCAAGGACATGATTTGACTCTGAATCTGGGCATGATCGATGATAACGATCTGACTTTCTTTAATGGACAACAAATCGGGAGTTCCGAAGGCTGGGACAGAACCCGGTCATACACTGTTCCGGGAAAGCTTGTTAAAGAAGGAAAAGCCGTCATCGCCGTACGTGTATTTGATACGGGAGGTGGAGGTGGTATCTACGGAGATAAAAGTGCCGTCAATATTTATTTGTCTGCTTATAAAAAAATAAATTTATCCGGAAACTGGCAATTTGCTATTGGTTTAAATCTAAAGGATGTGCCTCAACCAATTTTAACCCAAAACTCACAGAATAATCCTACAAGTCTCTATAATGCCATGATTCATCCACTTATTCCCTATTCATTCAAGGGTGTAATCTGGTATCAGGGTGAAAATAATGTAGATCGGGCTTATCAATATCGCGATTTATTTCCGTTACTAATACAGGATTGGCGCAAACAATGGAATTCGGATTTCCCGTTTTATTTTGTTCAATTGGCTAATTTTCTACCACAAAATCTCAAACCAGAATCATCTGCTTGGGCGGAATTAAGAGAAGCTCAGGCAAATGCCTTGCATCTGGAAAATACAGGAATGGCGGTAATCATTGATATTGGTGAGGCCAATAATATTCATTTTAAGAATAAACAGGAAGTAGGCCGACGATTGGCTTTACTGGCCGGAGCTAAAACCTACGGTCAGAATGTTGTCTGTACTGGACCGGTGTATGATTCATATAAAATTGACAGGGATAAGATTATCCTTCGGTTTAAAAATAAGGATGACGGATTGGGCATTAAAAATGGAGAAAAATTAAAAGGATTTGCTATTGCCGGACCCGACCATACTTTTTATTGGGCAGATGTAAAAATTGTCGGAACCGAAATTGTTGTCAGCAGTCCGAAAGTTGAATTTCCCGTAGCTGTACGGTATGCCTGGGCCGATAATCCAGACTGCAATCTTATTAATAAAGCTAATCTTCCGGCTTCTCCTTTCAGAACGGACGATTGGCCGGGAGTTACGTTTCAGAAAAAATAATTGTGTTTACCCTGCAGGATTATTTTTACGTTAAAGTCTGCAGCCTAAAGAAAGGAATGTATATTCTCTAGAGATTTTGGAGATAAGAAAATAGTATTGGGATAAAGTATTGGGCTCAATCTAAATAAAATTCCCAAATCATCAATGGGGAATTAATTACTGATTTTCAGTGTCCGTTTTATTGAGTTAAACATTGAATAATCCATGCCAAAAGTGAAATAATCTATTTTAATGCAGGTATTTTTTATTTTACTTTGTAAGATAATGAATTTGTCCCTTTCAGGTTATAACTTTTTGATTAGTAATTTATACAGTTAAAAATCTTCTTCTAATAAAATAAAAAAAATAAAATTATGTTGATAAACAAAAAGACCATTTTCCAGATGCTATTCATTTTGTCGGGAATTGTATTCAGTTCACAAATTTCATTTTCTCAGAATAATATTCAGTTTATAGATGATTCGAATCAGCAAATACAATGGAAAGTAAAACCACAGGTTGAGGTAGGTAGCGATAGTATTAAATTATTCAAGCAGGGTTATAATACCTCTGAATGGGTAAGCGCCGTAGTACCCGGCACGGTATTTAGTTCTTATGTAAAAGCAGGTTTGGAAAAAGATCCGAATTTCGGAGATAATATTTATAAAGTTGACAGAGCAAAATATAACCGGAGCTTCTGGTACCGTACGGAGTTTACCGTTCCTGACAGTTTTAAAAAAGAAAAAATCTGGTTGAATTTCAGGGGAGTGAACCGAAAAGGGGATGTTTATTTAAATGGAATTAGAATAGGATTGTTGAACGGTTTTATGGATAAAGGCAAGTTTGACGTAACGGGAATTGTTCATAAAAGCGAAAAAAACGTTCTTGCCGTTTTAGTTTCAATACCTGAAACGCCTCTTGCAAATTATGGTAGTCCCACCTATATTTCAAGTGGCAGTTGGGACTGGATGCCTTATGTGCCTGGGTTGAATTCGGGGATTACCGACAAGGTTTTTTTAAGCAACAGTGGGGATGTTGTTCTTGAGAATCCGTGGATAAGAACCCTTATGCCCAGTAATGCCCGGGCCGACTTGTCGATTTCCGTTCAGGTGAGAAATGCATCGTCCGAATATCAGCATGCTGAGCTGATTGGAACAATTAATCCGGGAAATATTTCTTTTTCGACCAAAGTTGGAGTAGAAGCAAACCGTACTACCGAGCTAAAACTGGATAAACAACAGTTTTCACAACTGGCAATCGATAATCCTAAACTATGGTGGCCGAACGGCTACGGCAACCCAAACCTTTATACCTGTGATTTTCAGTTGAAGATTGGAGATAAAATTTCGGATTCACAAAAAGTCAGCTTTGGTATAAAACACTACACTTACGATACGATTGGAAATGTATTGCATTTATCCATAAACGGCACACGGGTTTTTATTAAAGGCGGAAACTGGGGTATGTCAGAATATCTTTTACGTTGTCGGGGTAAGGAATATGATACCAAAGTGAGGTTACATAAAGAGATGAACTTCAATATGATTCGCAATTGGTTAGGATCCACCACCGATGAAGAATTTTATGACGCTTGCGATAAATACGGCATTATGGTGTGGGATGATTTTTGGTTGAATGCCAATCCGAATTTACCATCTGATATTCATTGCTTTAATGCCAATGCCATTGAAAAGATACAACGTTTCAGGAATCACCCTGCTATTGCTGTATGGTGTGGTAACAATGAAGGTTGGCCCGAACCTCCGTTGAATAACTGGTTACGCGAAGATATTGCTACTTATGATGCTAACGACCGGTATTATCAGCCTAATTCGCACGAAGGAAATCTGTCTGGAAGCGGACTTTGGGGTAATCATGACCCGAGATGGTATTTTACTCCGTTTCCTACCAGTATGGGAGGAAGTCCGGGTTGGGGGCTGCGAACAGAGACCGGTACGGCTGTCTTTCCTAATTTTGAAAGTTTCAAAAAATTTATGCCGGAGGATAAATGGTGGCCCCGGAATGAAATGTGGAATAAACACTTCTTTGGACAACTTGCATTTAACGCAACACCAGACTACTATGATGCAAGTATCAGTGAGCGATATGGCAAGCCTGACGGGATAGAAGATTATTGCAGGAAGGCACAGCTACTGAATATTGAAACTAATAAGGCCATGTACGAAGGTTGGACCGATCATATGTGGGAAGATGCTTCGGGGATCATGACCTGGATGAGTCAGTCTGCTTATCCTTCGATGGTATGGCAGACCTATGATTATTACTATGATCTTACAGGAGCTTTCTGGGGTGCAAAAAAAGCGTGTGAACCGTTGCATATTCAATGGAATCCGGTAAATAATTTTGTAAAAGTAATAAATACAACTGACGGAGAAGTTGAAAATCTTACGGCTGAAGTTTCTGTATATAATATGGACGGTAATGAGGTTAAATCTCTGCACGAATCTAAAATAATCAGTTCACCCTCAAATTCAGCAACTCATTGCTTTACGATTTTATTCGACAAAGATCTTAAGAATCTGGCACTCAACAAACCTGCTTTTGCTTCGTCTTCGGAAACAGGTCTTCCGGGACTGGTTACGGATGGAAACAGTTCTACCCGCTGGGCAAGTCAGTCTGAGAATAATGAATGGATTTATGTCGATTTGGAAAAAGAAGAACCCGTTAACGGAGTCGGTTTGAATTGGGAAGCGGCTTATGGAAAATCTTTCAAAATTCAGGTGTCGGACGATGCCAAATCATGGAAAGATGTTTTTTCCACAACCAAAGGTAAAGAAGGTAAACAACATATCGAATTTGATGAGGTACCGGCACGGTATGTCAGATTACTTGGGCAGGAACGCGGATCATGGTGGGGTTATTCTTTATGGGATTTCGAAGTTTATGGAGCAACTTCACAAAAAAATGGACTGACCGCTGTACACTTTATAAAGCTGAAGTTGAAAGACCTTGCCGGAAATGTTGTAAGCGATAATTTTTATTGGCGTGGAAATAAGAGAAATGACTTTACTGCGCTGAATAGTTTGCCTAAAGTCAAATTAGAACTTACTTCGAAAATTACGAATCGCGATGGTAAATACTTTATAAGCGCAAAAATTACAAATCCTTTCTCGTCAAAGGCTGTTGCTTTTGCAATTAGGGTACAGACGTTAAATTCAAAAACACAGGAAGGCATACTTCCCGCTATTATGAGCGATAATTATTTTACATTGCTGAAGGGAGAAACGAAGGAAATCCAAATTGAATTTGATGAAAACCTTTTAAAGAAAGGCGAAAGCCCGGTTTTATCTGTTCAACCTTATAATAATTAGTTTTATCAGTAGACTGCCTGTTTTTTTCAGGCAGTCTACTCTCTCTTTTTCTTGTGTAAATTTCACGTTATAAAATGTTTATCTTTTTGAAACAGTAACGATAATTTAATTTTTCAAATCATTCTATAATCATTGTTTGGTAATGTCGGATTATAGAGTAATCTTACTTAGTATGATTTTGCAGATCGATAATGCTATTAAAATAAATGTCTCGAAATGAATATTTCAAAACAGTTTTTCGGGTTAGTGGATGAAAAAGAAGTCTGGTTGTTTAGCATTAGCCACGATTCAGGAGCAAGCATACAAATTACAAATTATGGTGCAACCTGGGTATCAGCTGTCATGCCTGACAAAAACGGTGACCTTGGAGATGTGATATTGGGTTATGATAACCTGAACGGTTATTTATCCGATACCAATTACATGGGAAGTATCGTCGGACGATTTGCAAACAGAATAAAAAATGCCAGTTTCAACCTGAATAACCATACTTATTTTCTGGATAAAAACGATGGTGAAAATACAAATCATGGCGGTTATTCAGGTTTCCATTCTCAGGTTTTTGAATCTGAAATAACGGAAAATGCAGTTGTATTTTTGTTAAAGAGTCCGGATGGTGAAGGTGGTTACCCGGGTAATGTTGATATCCGAATTTGTTATTCATTTTCAGATGATTTAAAAGTCCGAATCAATTTTTGGGCTACAACAGATAAAGATACCTGCCTGAACATGACCAATCATGCTTATTTTAATTTGAGGGGTTCCGGAAATATTTTAAAGCATCAACTTCAGATCCCTTCAACGGAAATGCTGGAAACAAACGAAAACTATATTCCTACCGGTAAGTTGGTTCCCGTTACCGGTACTCCTTTTGATTTTACCCGGATGAGACGGGTTGATGAAAGGATAAATGAAAACAACCAACAATTAATCTGGAACAGGGGATATAACCATTGTTATCCGATTAGTATTATGCCAGATAGCGATCAACCTCAACCCGCTGCCAGGTTGTTTGAACCGGTATCGGGACGTCAGCTTCATCTTTTTACCACTTTACCTTCCGTGTTGGTTTATTCAGCCGGTTTTTTAGATTCTAAGCTCCCCGGAAAATCGGGAATAAATTATCAACCCGCTGATGGTATTTGTCTGGAAGCTCAATTTTATCCGGATTCTCCAAACCACCCCCATTTCCCTTCCTGTTTGTTACGAAAGGATGAAATATACAATCACAGTACAGAATATAGATTTTTTTAAATTTTTTGTTGATTCATCAAAATTACCTGTAGTTGAAACATGAATGATTCTCTAATGACAAAATGTTTCAAATTTCGTCAGAATTCCAGATTTTCCAGGCTGCAACAGCTTGTCCTTTCAGCATCTCTTCACCGTTCAGCACCTTTGCGCCCTGTTTCTTTCCTTTTTTCATAAACAAAGTTATCGAAGGATTGTAAACGGCATCAAACAATATATGTTTTTCAGTTAAGAATTCATATGGAATATCAGGGCATTCGTCGGAATGAGGAAAAGTTCCGACAGGGGAAGCATTGATAATAATTAAGTTTTCGGATAGAATTTCTTTCGTAAGTTGTTGGTAAGTCAACATTCCCGATTTTGGAGTACGTGATACAAAAGTGGTTTCAATGCCCTTGTTGTTAAGTACATAATCAATGGCTTTTGAAGCACCACCTGTGCCCAGAATCAGTGCTTTTTTATGAATGGAAAGTAGGAGGGGGTTAATTGAATTTTCGAAACCGATAGCATCGGTATTGTAACCCTTTAATATCTGTTTCCCATTGATATGGATAAATTTGATGGTATTTACAGCCCCGATTTTTGCTGCCGTATCATTCAGCCAGTCGAGATATTTAATCACTTCCACTTTGTACGGTATGGTAACATTCAAGCCTGACAGATTTTCGTTTTCAAGCAATGAAGTGAAACCGGAAATGCTTCTCAATTCGTACAAGTCGTATTTGGCATCAATGCATTCACGTTCAAATTTCTCTGAAAAATATTTTTTTGAGAACGAATGACCAAGTGGAAACCCAATTAAACCAAATTGTTTCATACTATGGGTTTATTTCTTTTTACGAATACTTTTGATTATTAACCACCCGAGTAACAAAGCACCGACTCCCAGAAAAATATAGGACAATTCGTGACTATATTTATTGATGGCATCTTGTTGTCCGTGTGCAATATATCCCAATAAGGCGAGAATACAGTTCCAAAGTCCGGCTCCCAGCGTAGTATAAAAGATAAAACTTAAATAATTCATTTTAGCCAATCCGGCCGGAATTGATATCAGGTGTCGGATTACAGGAATGAACCGGCCGATAAAGGTAGAAGTTTTGCCATGATCATTGAAAAATGTCTCGGCCTTTTTAATTTTTTCACTGCTTAACAGGAGCAATTTTCCGGCTTTGCTGTCAGCCAGCTTGTAAACGACAAATCTGCCCAACCACATGGACATGAAATAATTAAATGAAGCTCCTATTAAGGCTCCGATGGTTCCGAAAAGAATAATAAGAAAAATATTTAAATCACTATCGGGTTCCATGGCGACAAAAACTGCCGGTGGAATAACCATTTCGGATGGAACCGGAAGAACGGAACTTTCACAAGCCATTAAAGCTGTAATACTGTAGTAATTGGTGTTTTCTTTATACCATTCTTCGATATGCTGAATAAATGAAAGCGTATCGGTGTTGTTATTAATTATTGTGTCTGTTTTTGCTGCATGGATGCTGGCAGTAAATAAAACGAGCGAAAAAATGAATATAATTTTCTTAGTCATTAAAATGGATTATCAGATATTTTATTGTTATTCTTTTTATTAAGGCTTGTCCAACAGGAGTGTATCGATTGCTTCGGGACAAAGTTCAAGAAATAATTCGGCTGCCTGTTCATTTTCCCGTACTGCAGTTTGAAGATAAGGAATCGCATCCAGAATGTTGTCATTTTTGAAATAGGCAACTCCGATGAACAAATTAATATACTCTAAATCTTTGTCTTGTATTTGAGCATCCCTGTAAAATTTCAGAGCTAAATCATATTCGCCTTTTTCCAAATAGATATTGGCAATGGCCATTAATGTATCCGCCTGATTGTAATCGATGCTGATAGATTTTAAATACGCAACTAAAGCATTTTCGGTGTCATCCAATCCAATATAAGCCTCAGCCAAATAAACCCAGACATCCGAAGCGGAAGAATCCAACGCCATAGCCTGATCAATGTAGGTTTTGCTTTCGGTAAACCTTTCTAACTCTAACAGGCAAATACCGATACCGGTCAGCGCATCGTAATTTTTAGGATGTACATCTAAGGATTGTTGATAATAGGTTATGGATTCTTCGTAACGTTCGAGTTTTTCGTAACATTCAGCAATGAAAATATCGGTTTCCCAAATATTTGCAGTCATTCGTTTATATTCTAAATAACTTTCAATTGCCTGATCAAACTGGTCGAGTTGGAAATGCACATGCCCTTTTTGTAAACAGGTAAGTGAATCGTTTTCGTCAATGGTTAATGCAAAATCGTAGGCTTCGAGGGCTTTTGGGAAATTTTGCAACGCAAAATAAATCTGACCCAAATTAAACCATGCTTCGTCTGTGTATGAATCAATGTCAATAATCCGGTTATAAACAGTTATGGCTTCTTCGTAATCGTTGTCTTGCTCATAACAAAAAGCCAATTCAAACAGCAAATCAATGTTCCCATCGTTATGCTGATCTCCTTTTTTTAAAAATTCCAATGCTTTTTGGTATTCTCCCCGACCCAGGTAAATAAAGGCAATATCCAGACAAACATTGTCAAAGTCTTCCGTTTCTTCAGCCAGCAATTGATTACTTAATACTTGTGCTTCCATGAAGCGGTCCATTTTGATAAGAACTTCAATTTTAAGCAATACTACTTCGTAATCACTTGTCTCGGTTAATGAATTCAGGATGCGGAAGGCTTTTTGTTCATCTCCGGTAGCCAGAAATATTTTGGCCCGTTTAGTTTTAAGAGCATTGCTGTTGGGGTGTAATTGTAACCCAAGTTCAAGAGCTTTGGCGCAATCTTTTGTTCGTCCACGTCTCAGATAATACTCCACAATGCTCTCCAGTTCCTCTACATCGAAATAGCCCGAAGCCGATCCGGAAAGAAATTGTTCGTATCTTTTGATAATATCGATGGATTCATCGTCTACTGAATAGGATAATTTTCGGCTCATAAGCTTCATTTTTTGCAAAAATAGTATTTTAAATGCAATTAAATAAACAGCTTACCTAAAAGTTATGAACAAATCTATACATTATTACTCAATTTTTATATACGAACACCCATATTTTTCCGTTTTAGGAATGATATTTGATAAAGATTGAATTCCAAAGTTGAATTCCAAAGGTTTATTTTATCAGTATCACTGTCGGTTTTTTGACTTTGTCCTTTTTTACAATCAACTTTACAACGAATAAATTGTATCTTTGTATCAAGTCCTGTCATCAAAATATTTAATTATGCATTTTTCCAAATTATTCACACACTGTCCGTCTTGTGGTTCAAGTCTTTTTATCCAAAACAATGAAAAATCAAAACGGTGTCAGGATTGTGGTTTTGTTTATTATATAAATGCATCGGCTGCTGTAGCAGCCTTTATTTTAAATGAATCCGGAGAATTATTGGTTTGCCGGCGCGGGAAAGAACCTGAGAAAGGAACGTTGGACTTGCCTGGTGGCTTTGTTGATGACGACGAATCGGCCGAAGAAGCTTTAAAGCGTGAAATTCTCGAAGAATTACAGGCAACAGTTTCAGAATATCAATATCTTTTTTCGTTACCAAATCTATATGAATACAGCGGAATGACCATTCCAACTCTGGATATGTTTTTTGGCTGTAAACTTGAAGATAGTACGAATTTGCAAGCGTCTGACGATGTGGAAGCCTGTTATTTCGTCCCTCTTCATCAGATTGACCCGGAACTTTTTGGATTAAAATCGGTCAAAAAAGCTGTAGGGAT
>JAQTOL010000092.1:474-9732 GCA_028748945.1 Paludibacter sp. | reverse complement strand
AATTTTTATCATGGAATACCGGATCCAATGAATAATCTAAGAATTCAACATTGTATTTTATTGCTATATTTCTATAGTATGTTTTTAATCCGGTCATGTCTATAATTATATTGTTAAGCCCATGATAATAAGGTGCAAAAACCAAAACAACTTTTATCTTTTTACTTTGGCAATCCTGCAAGAATTTAATAAAAAGTTTCTCAACTTCAGGATTTTTTTCCCAATGAATTTTCCCTCCGTTCTTTCTTTTTTCAAAATCACTTTCGTTCCAGTTTCCTTCAACACTCATAAATCCCTTATGTTTCGGCGATACATAGTGTCGAATGCCAACGTATTCGGAAAAACCAACCTGAACCGCTTTGGGTTCGCCGGCATATTTTAAAAACGATAAATAAACACCTTTGTCAGGTATTATTTTGTTGTTTAAAAGTTGTTCGTCAAAATAATGATTGTTCAGATACGGAAGCAATTGATATTTCTGAAATACAGGAGTGTTTTTATCCATTGTATCCCAGTCCACATTTTGGAGAATCACTTCAGGATATTTGTTATTCTCTGTGTAGGATTTGTATTTTACATATTGAACATCGAAAGGGGTACCATCCATTCCCATATTATAAGCATCCGCTTTTAGAACCGAATCAAGAATATACGTATTGAACTGCACCCAGGCACGCGAACTTCCCTGAATAACAATATCCGCATGAATATTTTTATTAAAAATATCACTCCATTCTTTCAAATTGCCATATTCCGACTTTTTTAGTCCTTTATCAGTTATGAAAGTGATAAGAGAAAAAAGTAAAATGATCACGAAGGTGAAGCCGAAAATATAGAATAAGAATTTTTTCATGTACTAAAACTGAAAATAAATAAATGCTGATGAACCGCCCTGACAGATATAAATTGACAGGCACAAAGCGATATACATTGGCCATCTGAATTTTTTATTGGATACATCAAACCCATGACTTTTATCCCGATTGTTCCATTCCACTAAAATTAATACCATGACCGAGAGCACCGAAAATAAAAGTGTAAAACCCGATAAGCTTGAACTCAAATCGGTAAATGATGAAATGTCGAAATAGTTCGTGTCAAAACTAAATATCCTTTTGATATAATCTGCCGCTTTTTCAATTGTTTCCGCCCGAAAAAATATCCAGCCGATTGTAACTAAAATGAATGTGGATAGTATCTGAAACAATTCTTTGAAACCGGGAAACCGTTTGCCTTCTGCAACTATATTGATATTTTTACGATTGGTTTTCCACAGGATTAAAGGTAAAAAAAGCAAGGCATGAAATCCACCCCATGCAATAAATGTCCAGTTAGCCCCGTGCCAAAATCCGCTGACTAAAAAAATAACGAGCGTATTACGGATTACTTTGGCCTTTGTGCCTCTGCTACCGCCCAGTGGAATGTAAAGATAGTCTTTTAACCAGGATGTGAGTGAAATATGCCAACGCCTCCAAAATTCAGCAATGTCTCTTGAAAAATAGGGGTAGGAGAAATTTCGTAAGAGATCAATGCCAAAAAGTTTGGCTGTTCCGATAGCAATGTCCGAATAACCCGAAAAGTCACCATATATTTGAAAGGCAAAGGCAACGGCTCCTAAAAATAACAGGCTTCCGCTTTGTGTCTGGTAAGTCCCGAAAATATGATTGCTGATTTCCGCGCAATTATCGGCCACTACCATTTTTTTGAATAATCCCCAGAGAATCTGGCGCATACCATCCACCGCTTTTAAGTAGTCAAATTCTCTTTTTTTGATGATTTGCGGTAATAAGTGAGTGGCTCTTTCAATGGGACCCGCCACCAGCAAAGGAAAGAATGAAACAAAAACAGCGTAATTTATGAAGTTTCTTTCGGGTTTGATTTTTTCATTGTAAGTGTCAATCACATAGGATAATCCATGAAAAGTATAGAAGGAAATTCCAACAGGTAAAATAACATTTAATGTCCATACATCAACATGTATACCCAACGAAGACAATCCAACGGCAAAAGAAGCAGCAAAAAAATCATAGTATTTAAAAACGCCTAAAAAGCCCAGATTCACACAAATGCTCAACCAGAACCAGAATTTTCTTGTGTTTTTATTTTCAGCATCGTGAATTTTTATACCTGTCACAAAATCAAGCGAAGTGGAGAAGAGGAGCAAAAACAAAAAGCGCCAGTCCCAGCAACCGTAGAAAAAATAACTCGAAACAAGCAACAGGATATTCTGGAATTTAAAATTTCCTTTTGTTGCAAACCAATAGAGTAGAAAAACTACTGGTAAAAATATTGCAAATCCTATTGACGTGAAAATCATAACATTTTGTGATATAGTATAATTGATTTTATAAAATAAAAACGGATCAAAGCAAGTTTGTCCGTTTTCATTTTATACAGTTGTGTGCTGTTTACGATACAATTTTCTTAAACAGATTTTTCATGTTTACCAAATCACCGATAATTTTGTGTAAATCGTTAATGGCAACCCGTTCCTGAAGCATAGTATCACGATAACGAATGGTAACACAGTTATCATTCATTGTATCGTGGTCCACGGTGATACAAAATGGGGTTCCGATGGCATCCTGACGGCGGTAACGTTTTCCGATAGAATCTTTTTCGTCGTAAGCGCATTTGAAATCAAATTTCAGCTCGTTCATAATTTCGCGCGCTTTTTCGGGAAGCCCGTCTTTTTTTACCAAAGGCAAAATGGCCGCCTTTATCGGTGCCAAAACAGGAGGTAAGGTAAGTACGACCCGGCTGTCTCCACCTTCAAGTACTTCTTCTTTGTATGAAGCCGCCATGATGGATAAGAATGTCCGATCCACACCAATCGATGTTTCGATAACGTATGGAGTGTATGATTCATTGATTTCAGGATCAAAATATTTGATGTTTTTCCCTGAGAATTTTTCATGACTGCTCAAATCGAAATCGGTTCGTGAGTGAATTCCTTCCACTTCCTTAAAACCGAAAGGCATTTCAAACTCAATATCGGTGGCTGCATTGGCATAATGAGCTAATTTGTCGTGGTCGTGGAAGCGGTATTTGTGGTCGCCAAGCCCAAGTGCTTTGTGCCATTTCAAGCGGAATTGTTTCCAATGCTCGAACCATTTCATTTCTTCACCCGGACGAACAAAGAATTGCATCTCCATTTGTTCGAATTCACGCATGCGGAAAATAAACTGGCGGGCAACGATTTCGTTGCGGAAAGCTTTCCCGATTTGAGCAATTCCAAACGGGATTTTCATGCGTCCGGTTTTTTGTACATTCAGGTAGTTCACAAAAATTCCCTGGGCCGTTTCCGGACGAAGATAAATTTTCATGGCACCATCAGCTGAACCTATTTCGGTCGAAAACATAAGGTTGAATTGACGAACGTCAGTCCAGTTACGGGTTCCGCTAATGGGACAAACTATTTCATTGTCTTCAATAATGGCTTTTAATTCAACCAAATCGGGTTCGTTCAATGCTTTTACAAAACGGGTATGAATTGCGTCACGTTTGGTTTGATTTTCCAATACGCGTTCGTTGGTAGAGCGGAAAACGGCTTCATCAAAGCTTTCTCCAAAACGTTTGGCAGCTTTATCGACTTCTTTATTGATTTTATCGTCGTATTTTGCCAGTAAATCTTCAATCAGCACATCGGCACGATACCGTTTTTTGCTGTCTTTGTTATCAATCAACGGATCGTTGAATGCATCCACGTGACCGGAAGCTTTCCAGGTAGTCGGGTGCATAAATATGGCAGTATCAAGTCCCACTACATTTTCGTTGAGCAATACCATGCTATCCCACCAATATTTCTTTAGATTATTCTTGAGTTCTACACCATTCTGACCATAGTCATAAACGGCAGCAAGACCGTCGTAAATTTCGCTCGACGGGAATACAAATCCATATTCTTTGCAATGCGCTATCAATTTTTTAAAAACATCTTCTTGTGAAGCCATAAATATATAAGTTATTCAATTTCCAATTTTCACGTGATTTTAGCAGGATAATTTTCCTCCTAAAAAAGAAGCACAAAGTTACTGATAATTTTCGTTTTTTTTGTATTTTTGCGAAACGATTTGTAGAATGTAGTTGTTTTTGATTACATTTGTGAACATCTGAATAACCACATGAGTACCGACGAAATAATAGAAACAGAAGACCAGGATGACGAATTGACGGGCGCAGCCGAAGAAATCGTGAATGAAACTGAATCTGCTGCGCATTCAACATATAAAGTGCCTAAAATCAGTGATGATGCGGTTAAACATCATCTCTCTGGAATGTACCAAAGCTGGTTTTTGGATTATGCTTCCTATGTGATTTTGGAACGCGCCGTGCCGGATATTTACGATGGGTTAAAGCCGGTACAACGTCGTATTTTACACTCCATGAGAAGGCTGGATGATGGTCGCTACAATAAAGTGGCAAATATTGTCGGGCACACTATGCAGTTTCACCCACACGGTGATGCATCGATTGGTGATGCATTGGTTCAACTCGGACAAAAAGATTTGCTGATTGATTGTCAGGGAAACTGGGGAAATATCCTTACGGGAGATGGTGCTGCCGCTCCACGTTATATCGAAGCGCGTTTATCCAAATTTGCTCTCGAAACTGTTTTTAACCCAAAAACCACCGAGTGGAAAGCTTCGTACGACGGGCGGAACAAAGAACCTGTGGCTTTACCGGTAAAGTTTCCTTTGTTGCTGGCTCAGGGTGTTGAAGGTATTGCGGTTGGTTTAAATTCCAAAATTCTTCCTCATAATTTTAATGAATTACTGGATGCCTGTGTCGCACATCTGCGTGATGAACCTTTTGTTCTTTACCCCGATTTTCAAACGGGTGGTTCTATTGACGTAAGCCGATACAACGATGGTGAGCGTGGCGGTGCCGTAAAAATTCGTGCAAAAATAGGTAAACTCGATAATAAGACGCTGGTAATTACTGAAATTCCTTTTGGGTCAAATACCTCAAAAGTTATTGAAACGATCATTAAAGCCAGTGATAAAGGTAAAATCAAAATTCGAAAGGTAGACGATAACACTTCTGCCAACGTGGAGATTCTGGTGCATTTATTACCGGGTTCTTCATCCGATAAAACGATCGATGCGCTCTATGCCTTTACCGATTGTGAAATCAGTATCTCGCCAAACTGTTGTGTTATTTTGAATAATAAACCACGTTTTTGCGGCGTGAGTGAAATGTTACGTATCAGTTGCCAGCGTACGCTTGAGTTGTTGAAACTGGAACTTGAAATTCAAAAAGGAGAATTACAGGAACAATTGTTCTTTACTTCGCTTGAAAAAATATTTATCGAAAACCGCATTTATAAAGATAAAGCATTTGAAGACAGTACATCCCAGGAAGAGGTAATTACCCATATTGATAAACGGCTGAATCCGTTCAAACCTGATTTTATTCGTGAGTTGACGCGTGAAGATATTTTGAAATTGCTTGAAATAAAGATGATGCGTATCACAAAATTCGATACGGACAAAGCAAACGATACTTTATTAGCCATTCAGAAGAAAATCAAAGAAATTGATTATAACCTTGAAAATATTGTTGAGTTCACCATTTTCTGGTTCGAAAATTTAAAGGAGAAATACGGAAAAGATCATCCCCGTTTGACCGAAATCCGTAATTTCGAAACGATTGTTGCTGCCAAAGTAGTGGAAGCCAACGAAAAACTCTATGTCAACCGTGAAGAAGGATTTATAGGTACTTCGCTTAAAAGGGATGAATTTGTTTGTAATTGTTCCGATATTGATGATGTGATTATTTTCTTCAAAGATGGGAAATATAAAATCGTAAAAGTCTGTGAGAAATTATCTGTAGGTAAAAATATTCTTCACCTCGACGTTTTCAAAAAGAACGACAAACGCACGGTTTACAATGTTGTTTACCGTGATGGAAAAATCGGGCCGTATTATATTAAACGTTTTGCCGTGAACGGCATAACACGTGACAAGGAATATGATATCACACAGGGAACACCCGGGACAAAAGTGATCTATTTTACCGTTAATCCAAATGGCGAAGCCGAGGTAATACGTATTACACTGAAACCCAAAGCCCGATTGTTTAAATTGGTATTTGAAAAAGATTTCAGCGACATTGCCATTAAAGGACGCCAGTCGATGGGAAATATCCTGACAAAACACGATATTCAAAAAATTGCCCTGAAACAAAAAGGCGGTTCTACGCTTGGCGGTCGTCAGGTTTGGTTCGATCGTGATGTATTGCGTCTGAATTACGATAACAGAGGCGAATACCTGGGTGAATACCAAAGTGACGATTTGATTTTAGTGATTTCAGCCAAAGGGATATATTATACCAGTAATTTTGATTTGAGCAACCATTATGAAAAAGATATAATGGTGATTGAAAAATTCGATTCCAATAAAGTCTGGTCTGTGGCTTTGTATGATGCAGAACAAAAATTCTATTACCTGAAGCGTTTCCAACTGGAATCTTCACAAAAACCATTGAATTTCATTGGCGACCACGCCGAATCTCAATTGATGTTGATGACCGATGTGGATTTTCCGCGTTTTGAAGTGGTGTTTGGCGGTAACGACAAATTCCGTGAAGCCCTGGTGGTTGATGCCGAGGAATTTATTGGTGTGAAAAGTTATAAGGCAAAAGGAAAACGGCTGACAACATTCGAAGTAGAAACGATAAATGAGTTAGAACCTGTACGATTTGCTCCTGTTAAAGCAGATACGATAGAGAATGGAAACGATGAGAATGGGAATGATGAAAATGAAGGGAATGAGAACGAAGATCATTCGGAAGAACCGGAAAATGGTGTGGCTTCAGACGAAGATACTGAAGTAATTGAAGATGCTGAAATTGAAGAAGAACCTCTTGATAAAACTGAACCGGAAGCTCCGAAAGAAACAAAACAAAAAAAGGAAAAGACGGTAAAACAGGTAAAAACAATTCCAAACGATTCGGTTTTACCGGATGATATTGTTGACAATAAAAAAGATATCGATGATGACAACGGACAATTGACTTTGTTTTAGGCCTCTGTGAGGAAGGTAAAAAATTTACACAAAATTGTCTTGATAAAATCCTTATCCTGTTATTCCATGGACGAACGACAAAAAAAATCCGTAATTCAGTAGCGCCTTAATGCCCCAATTGTAAATTGTAAATGTATAAATTGTAAATATAAAAATATGGCAAAAGAATTTAAGTACCAGGAACCGTTTCCGTTGGGAAAGGACAAAACCGAATACTATTTGTTGACCAATGAACATGTTTCAACATCCGAATTTGATGGACAGGAAGTTCTGAAAGTAGCGCCTGAAGCACTTACAAAACTGGCCCGTGCAGCCATGCGCGATTGTTCATTCCTGCTCCGTCCGGCGCATCAGGCGCAGGTGGCTTCCATACTTTCCGATCCTGAAGCCAGCGAAAACGACAAATTTGTTGCATTGACCATGCTCCGTAATGCTGAAATTGCAGCAAAAGGGATTTTGCCTTTTTGCCAGGATACCGGTACGGCAACCGTATACGCTAAAAAAGGAAATAATGTCTGGACAAACGGAACCGACGAAGAGGCTTTGTCGAAAGGAATCTACGAAACCTACACCGAAGAAAACCTGCGCTATTCCCAGAATGCGGCTTTGAACATGTATGACGAAGTGAATACAGGCACTAACCTTCCGGCTCAGATTGATCTGGTTGCAAGCCACGGAAACGAATATAAATTTCTGTTTATCGCTAAAGGTGGCGGTTCTGCCAACAAATCATACTTGTTTCAGGAAACAAAAGCCCTGTTGAACCCCGTTTCGCTGGAGAAATTCCTGACCGAAAAAATGAAAACGCTGGGAACAGCCGGATGTCCACCCTATCACATTGCTTTTGTAATTGGTGGTACATCCGCCGATGCATGCATGAAAACCGTCAAATTGGTTTCGACCAAATATTATGACGAACTTCCAACCGTTGGAAACGAGTTGGGACAATCGTTCCGCGATGTGGAAATGGAACAAAAAATACTGAAACAGGCTCAGGCTTCGGGTATCGGGGCGCAATTTGGCGGTAAGTATTTTGCCCATGATATTCGCATTGTTCGTCTGTCGCGTCATGGCGCATCCTGTTTCGTGGGTATGGGAGTTTCGTGCTCCGCCGACCGGAATATTAAAGGAAAAATCAATAAAGATGGTGTTTGGGTTGAAAAAATGGAAGATAATCCCGGCAAATATATTCCGGAAGAATTCCGTCATCAGGGCGAAGGAAATGCAGTAAAAATTGATTTGAATTTACCGATGAAAGAAATACTGGCAACTTTATCGAAATACCCGGTTGCCACCCGTCTTTCCCTGACAGGAACCATTGTGGTGGGGCGCGATATTGCTCATGCCAAATTGAAAGAACTGATTGATGCCGGTAAACCTCTTCCACAATATGTGAAGGATCACCCGATTTATTACGCGGGGCCTGCCAAGACACCTGTAGGAATGGCTTCAGGCTCTTTTGGCCCGACAACGGCAGGTCGTATGGATTCGTATGTTGATTTATTACAGGAAAATGGCGGCAGCCTGATCATGATAGCCAAGGGAAACCGTACACAACAGGTGACAGATGCCTGCAAGAAACACGGTGGATTCTATCTTGGTTCGATCGGTGGTCCGGCAGCTATTCTGGCCGAACAAAACATCAAAAAAGTGGAATGTCTGGAATATCCTGAATTAGGCATGGAAGCCATTTGGAAAATTGAAGTGGTAAATTTCCCTGCATTTATTCTGGTGGACGATAAAGGAAATGACTTTTTCAAAATGATTAAACCAAGCATGGTTTGTTAGACAAATAACCCCAAACCCCTAAAGGGGCTTCAAGATGCGAAACGGTTGTACTCTTTAGTGAATACAACCGTTTCTTATTAATCTCGCTTCATGGATTAAAAGTCACATTATAATTTCATTCTTACTCCCACATTGAAATTAATTCCCGGTTGGGTCAATCCTCCGAAATCGGCATAACTTGTATTCAGAATATTATTCGCGTCGGCAAAAATATCAAAATGCTTGTCGTTCCAAAGGATGCGACCATTCAACAGAAAATACGGTTTGTAATCGATTAAATTCCCGTTCGTAAAATCGGTATATTGTCCCGCCCGGTCGGAATATGATCCCGTCCAGCTTGCTGAAAGTTTATTCCATATTTTATGCTGAATGGATAAGGTTACTTTGTTTTTCAAGTAATCAAGCGCGTATTTTGAGTCAAATCCAACTGCAGCTTTATCCA
>JAQTOL010000092.1:0-464 GCA_028748945.1 Paludibacter sp. | reverse complement strand
ACAAATACGAATAGGTTGCAGTTAACTTATCCAAAAACGAATGTTGAAAGAAATAATTGAATGCAATATCAGCTCCCAAGGCATTTACACTTGTCAAATTTCTACTTTGCCATTTGGTTGAATAGGGTTCTTTTGTCCAGTCAATCACATCTTGTCCAAAACGTTTGTACAGACTGATATCAAGTTTACAGTTTTGCTGCTGAATTTTTGTTCCAATTTCTATGGTCTGTGATTTTTCAGGTCTAAGATTAGGATTGGCAAGTTGTGTGGCACTTTTGTAATATAAATCGGTAAATGTTGGAAGGCGTACGGCCGAATTGACATCAGCAAATACCCGGATATTTTCGTTGAAAGCATAAGCTGCATCAACGCCACCATAACCCCACCAACCAAAAGATGCACTGTGTGTAGCAGCAGCGCCGGCTGAGAAATACCAGCGTTGGAGATTCAATGTTTGTTCGATA
>JAQTOL010000091.1 GCA_028748945.1 Paludibacter sp. | reverse complement strand
TTTTATTAAGGCCTCTTGTTCAAATTCCTTGTAATCAAATCCTTTTGTCTTGTTCATTTTAACTTGTTTTTAAAGGGTAAATATAATGATTTTCCCTTTTCTGACACAGTTTATTGAATAGACCCCCATTTGAATTTATTTTTACTCAAAATGCACTGACTTACGATTTAGTTTTACCTGAAATCAAACCACAACTTCATGCTTATTCCCTCATCTCCTTTTTTGATCCGTATCATTCCCGGTTGACTTTGCGGGCCTAACTGCGGAATAGGTTTGAAATCGCGGATGGCGGGAATTTCATAGAGGAACGATAGATCGCCTGCCGGAAAATCGGGCATGGTATTCACACCATCCTGTCTGCCTTTGGGTTCTTCGGGCGTGAAAACCCGGAAGAATACGCCATCACTTTCGCTGTAAACGCTGAATGTCGATTCTTTGGTGCGCAAACTTGCCCAATATAAATTGGCATGATAGCCTTTGAATTCGGGATAAATCATTTTTTCAAAGCTTTCACCCGTAATGGTGTTGTTGTAGGCTTTATCCCAAAGTCCGTAATTTGTACCGGGAATTCTGTTTTTCCAAACCCGGTAAGGTCCGCGTCCGAACCATTTCATACCTTCCACTTTTGCTTCGGGATACGAAAATGTGAGTCCAAAATTTGTAATATTTTCTTCCATAAACGAATCATCAAAACCTGTTCCTCCCGAAGCACGGTCCAACATCAGGGCTTTCATGTGCAGCAAACCGCTTGGTGTCATTTCCCAGCGGATGGAATCCACACCACCTAAATAAAAGAAAGTGAGCACTGCCTTGTCACCTTCCATGCGTATCTTCGAATCTTTCAGTTTTATTTTCATGCCGACTGCAATTGGTCCGTTGTCAAATGAAATATTTCCCTGATTGTTTTTGACTTCGGTAATTAATCCTGTTTTAATATTGAATTTTACAGAAACATTTTTGGCAGAAAGTGTTATGGTGCTGTCTTGTTGAACAAACGCAGCTTTTCCGTTTTGATCCACGGCTTTCAATTCCTTGTGTGCGTATTTTTCGGCTAATTCAATCGGCCAGGTCCAGTTGCAAATAGATTTTCCTTCGAGATCGTAAGCTTCCAGTTCCAACACATCCGCCTGAAAGAATTTTTCCGAAACCGGCATCCTGATTTTTCCGGCGTCGCCCGGTTCGAGGTTTGGTAATGTAAGCGTACCTTCTTCTACCAATTGTTTGTCTGCCTTGTTCATCGGCGAACCGATAGCATACAAGCGGTATTTCATGCTGCATTGGTCGAAATTAGTATAGAGATAATGATTGGAAACACCAATTTCGCCTTTGAAGGACGGTGTAATCATCATATTCTTAATCTGAACCGGCGACCATACTTCACGTACCGTGTAAAAACTACCTTCTTTCTCACGATAAGGTCCAACAATACCGTCCGGCGCATTGTAGTTGTCCGAGTCCAGTTTCCCATTTTTATCCGATCTTTTTACTGCTTCATCAACGTAAGCCCATAAAAAACCTCCTGCAAACAACGGACTTTCGGTGTATTTGTTCCAGAAATCGGCCAGTCCGGCACCCTGTCCCTGATCGTAAAGACCATGCATGAATTCAGTCGGCATAAAAACGTTATAACCGTTGGTAAATCGGGCAATTCCGGTTTGGTAAGCCGGATAATGGTGCGTGTCAATGCCGTCAAAATCGGCCCATGGATGAATAACATGGCGTTTTTGTGGATCGTATTCTGTAAAAAATTTGTCGACAGGTGTATTCCAGCCACCTTCATTTCCATTATCCCATAGTACGATACAAGGATGATTTACATCCCTTACAACCATTTCTTTTACCAGCTTCTCTCCGGTTGCTGTATCATAAGCATTTTGCCATCCGGCCAGTTCGTCCAGATAAAATAACCCCAGTGAGTCGCACATATCCAGAAAATGATCGTCGGGTGGATAATGCGACCGGACTGCATTCATGTTCATTTCCTTTATTAACTGTGCATCCAGCAGACTTATCGCACGATTTGTTGTTCGTCCTCCATCGGGATAAAATGAATGGCGATTGGTACCTTTCATAACAATCTTCACGTTGTTCACATAGATTCCATCGTGTCTGCGAAATTCCACTGTTCTAAATCCAATTCGTTGATTATAAACATGAACAACTTCATTCTTCTCATTTCTGAGTTCTAATTTCAGATTATAAAGATTTGGTGTTTCAGAAGTCCAATTGGAAATATTTTTCCAGTCAGTTAAAACTTGTTGAGTTGAAACACCGGATTGTAATTTTGAAATTTGTGGTTCAAATTTTTCTAAACCTTTAACGGGAGTAATACTTGTTGAAATGAAATAATTATCGGGTAGGGGAGTTGTGAAAATATCCGTTGTCAGTTTCCCGTTCATTTCTGCATTGACAGCAATCCGTTCAAAATGAATTTGCGGTTTTGCTTCCAGATAAACCGGCCGATAAATACCGCCGAATAACCACCAGTCGGCACGACGTTCGGCTGCATTCACCGATCTGTTGGCAGAATGTTTCGAGACTTTGACCTCCAGCTTATTTTTTGCAGCGGTTTTGATTTTGTCGGAAATATCATACTTAAACTGATAAAAACCTCCCTGATGAATATCACCGGCTAGTAAACCATTAATCTTCACTTCAGTATCGGTCATTACACCTTCAAAAACAATTGAAATCTGCTTGTTTTTCCAACTTGCAGGAACATAAAAACTGTATTCGTAAAAACCCTGCTCCATGCTCGGATTTTTCAACCCGGCTTTGTACCAACGGCCATAAGTGTATTCACCAAATCCTTGTAATTCCCATTGCGATGGAACTTTAATTTTGCTCCATTTTTTACTGTTCATCCCTTCCGAACAATAGAAACGCCATTCCTTTTCATTTCCTAATCCGGTACCTGAAAGGTATTGAATTTCCGTTTGTTGTGCAAAGACAGAAAATGTGATGGTTAAAAACAAGATAACTTGAATGAAGGTTTTCATAGTAACTTTTATTTTTCGGATTTTTCCATACAAATCTAAAGAATTCAATTCACATACTAAAATCTTAAATTCTATAATTCAACCGAATGAATAATTTCCAATGATTATGTACAATATTCAAGTAAAATTTTTATATTGAATTTTGAAAGAAACTAAAACAACAAAGGCTGTTTTGTTAAAAAACAGCCTTTGTTTAAGTGATTACAATACCTATTTAATCATTAGCTTTTCAACTTTAGTACTATCTGAAGTTTTAATTTTAGCATAATATATACCCTGAGGCAAATTTTCAAGATTCATAGTTGTAAATTTCGAATTCACAAATTTACTGCTGATTACCTGACCCTGAAGGTTTATAATATCAATTGATTTAATTTCTGATTGTGAAGTTTTAAAATTAAATTCTCCAACAGAAGGATTTGGATAAACTGAAATTGAATTGTCAGAAACAGTGTGCAATGCTGAAATAGATTTAGCAATTAGATCAATCCGATATGTATAAGTTGTAGTAGTTTTAATTGAATCTAATCCAGTTAATACAGACGTTAGAATGGTTGTAGTAACTGTTATTACAGTATCGGTTTTCAAAGAATATGACAGCCCTGTAGGTAATCCATCTGATTTGAAATTAATAGAGTCATTTGAACTTGCTGCTTTTTTGTAACTTATCAATGTAATTGTATCGCCATCGTTAATACTTGCATTTATTCCTTTTACCAATAAAGTTCCACCGTTGAAAGTAACAGCGTTATTTGAAGTGATTAAATCATGATTTGATTTAGATGAAACTTTCATAATTACTGTTCCATTATGATGTACAGATAGAGGGCTACCAATAGTACCGCTTAAGGTATCAGCCAATTCTAGCGTTCCAATTCCATCGCAACCAACAACCAAAGTTCCTAAACTATCGACCAGTACTGTTCCTGTCAACCGTCCGTTTCCACCACCTATTGCTCCAGCCTTGATGGTCATGACTTTGTTCTTAACACGTCCCAGAGCAGTTGTTGTTGCAGGGTTTGTGATCGGAATATTTACTAAGAAAGTACCTTGTTGAACAGTAACACCAATGGAAGCAGTAGTTATACTTCTTGTACTGGTGAAAGTGTATTTGCCGGTTCCCACTTTTACAAGTCCAACTGCATTATATCCTTTACTCCCTGCATCAATGATCGAACCCGGGTAAACTACATCAGTATTTAATCCTCCAAACATATAATAAATCTGAGGAGTGGTTGAGTTTCCTGCGCCATAACCACAAAGGAAACTTGAGTCATTTTCAGCCTGTAATTCTCCAATATTCCAACAGCGTATACCGGAACAACCTGCAAAACCAGCTCCGGATTTAAGCATTACTTTTTTGTTATACATCATTGAGTCTGCAGTTGCAATGGCAGATTCCAAAGAAGTATTGTCGAATGTCTTGGTACTACCTAATAAAAGTCCATAATAACCTGGTTTAACTCCGGTTATAATATTCTTTATCAAAGTGACATTTCCTGTAAAGTTATTCCAGTTAATAGTAGAACCACTTTTTGATGCAGCAAGCATACATCTTTCACCACCAACAGCAATTTCCAGTTCACCAGATCCGCTTATCGGGCTTGACCAATAGCTGTACCTGTTTAACATAACTTTTGCAGTAATACCAGCTGGTATTTCAATTGGTAATGAAACCGCCGGATAAGTACTTGCGCTACCTGAAGCAAAGTTTGCAGTTCCACCCTGAAATACCAATTTACTCCCGAATATATTAGGGGAGGTTGTTTTCTCCATGGTCAGTGTTCCTGCTTTTAGTATTGTTCCTCCGGTAACGAAGTTTTTACAATCCATGACAAAAGTACCGGGACCATCTTTTACAAAAACATTTCCCATAATAGAGTCAGATTTATAAGTGCTTACAGTACTCCTTAAAACGTAGGTACGTGTGTTATTTACCAGAAGGCTATCAACAGTTACTAAACCTGATAGTTTCAATGTGTCAGAACCTTCAACAGCTTTTTCATCGAATATAGCAGTAGTACCTGAAACAAAATTATCTGGAACAATAAATGGAATTAATGGATCAACAGTTGTTGGATCATACCAGTTGGCCGTTGTGCCCATGTCCCAGGTCTGACCTACAGATAAGTCACCGTACCAAAACCATCTTGTTGTGGTAGCGAATGAAGATGTTATTGCAATGAATATTGCAACGAGAAGTGTAATTTTTTTCATGATAATTTAAAATTTTAATTAGTAGTAAATTCTAATACATGCAAAATAAGCAATTATCTGTAATTTTCCAATTATCATTTTTGACTGTAAGACTCTTTTTTTTGATATATAATGATTTGCAACTGTATGAATTTTACATTTTATTCTATGGTAAAGGTTGTAACTAACTCAGATTCAAAATTTAATTGCATGCATACTTAGTTGAAAACTAAAAAGGCGAATGAAATTCATCCGCCTTTTTATTGATACTTAAATAATAATTGAAAATTATATAGTTGCACCAACCAGATAAAATATGAAAGCAGCCAGGGCTGCACTGACCGGAATGGTTAAGAGCCACGCAACAAGTAAACTTCGGGTTACTCCCCAACGAACTGCTGAAAGACGTTTTACCGCACCTACACCTATGATTGAGCCGGTTATAGTATGTGTAGTACTTACCGGGATTTTAAGAATTTCTGTCAGGTACAAAGTCAAAGCACCTGCTGTTTCGGCAGCCACTCCTTCAAGTGGGGTCACTTTCGTAATTCGTGATCCCATGGTTTTTATAATTCTCCATCCTCCGGACATTGTTCCAACCGAAATAGCTGTAAAACAGGCAAAGGCAACCCAATTTGGTATATCTTTAATATCATGAATTCCCATATCAATTTGATTCTTGGTGTATGCTGCATAAAGTGCGGCAGCAATAATACCCATTACTTTCTGTGAGTCATTCAACCCGTGGCCGATACTAAATAAACCGGAGGAGACTAATTGAAGTTTTTTAAACCAACCATTAGCTTTGTGTGGATTTACTTTTTTAAATGTATGTAAAATCAGAATGGTCAGCAAAGACGAAATGATCATACCAATAAGTGGTGCCAATACGATAAAAGAAGCAATTTTAATTATTACTTCGTACTTGATTGATTCCAATCCGCTTGTACTGTAACCACTCATCATGATTGTACTCATGATGGCTGCTCCGGCGAATCCACCTATTAAAGTATGTGACGAAGATGATGGAATTCCCAGCCACCAGGTTGCCAGATTCCACATGATAGCCCCTACGATGCCTGAAAAAATTACGGGTAAAGTGATGAATTGCTCAAGTACGACTTTTGACACTGTGTTGGCAATACCAAAGCCTGTTAGGTATTTGGCAATAAAAAATGCAACAAAATTGAAAAAAGCGGCCCATAACACAGCCTGAAAGGGTGTAAGTACTTTGGTAGAAACTATTGTTGCAATTGAATTAGCTGCATCATGAAATCCATTGATAAAATCAAAAATCAAAGCCAGTACAATAATAGTAATTAACAGAATATAAGGAGTCATCTTTTTTATTGATGTTAAATGTTTATTTGTGATTAATACTTAGCTTTTAAGCGTACTTTACGATTATCGTTTTAATAATTTTACCAACATATTCGGCTGCATCAGTCGCTTTTTCAAGTTCATACATAATTTCCTTTAATTTGATGATTTCCACAGCATTCTTTTCTTTTTCAAAAAGATCGATCAGGAAATTTTCGTAAACATCGTCCGCTCTGTTCTCAATGGCATGTAATTCAACACAATACCCTTTAATTTTTTTTGAATTCTTTTTCATAACATCCAATTCGTCAACAGCTTTACCGATACAAACAGCTCCTTCTTTAATCAAAAGGGCTAATTCTAATGCTTTTTCAGGCATTTTCTGGGGATTGTAAAGTACAATGCGTTTGGCACAATTATTAATGTAGTCGGTAACATCATCCAGTCTGTCTGCTAAATGATGAATGTCCTCACGATCAAATGGAGTGATAAAAGTGGAATTCAATTCATCGAAAATCTTGGACGATAACGCATCTCCCTTTTTTTCCTGTTCTTTTATTTTTTTATAATACTCGATTGCAGATTCGTGATCTGCATTTTGAACGCATCCGATAATTAAATCGGAAGCAACCATGATAACATCCGCCATTTCTTTCAGAATAGGAAAAAATTTTGGCTCTTTAGGTACGAAATTGTCAAAAAGATTGTTCATTTTTAAATTATTTATATTTGATAATACGAATATAATATGCAGGTATGTTGTTTATTAAGACTAATATTGTCTGTGTTCTTAGTGGAGATTGCTAAAACATATTTCGGATTATTAATGCTGTACAAATGTACATAAACAGTCTTACTTATACATAATTATTCATGTAAGTTTAACAGAAATGTAATATCCATGTAACTATTCGTACTCTTTATTTCAAAATCGAAACAAAAATATCAAATGAAATTTCGATGTTATACTAATCTAAATTATTTTGAAACAGATTTATTGAGTATTTCATTTTCATAGGTTCCGGTTTACAAAAATATGCTAAAATAGAGTGAATAAATTGATTTGAGATTCAAATTTTACATTTAATAGAAAAAAAAGAGCAGAAAAATTTTTTTTGAAATGGAAAAAGATATACTTTTGCAGTAATAATAATTACTAACAAAAAAAATAGAAAAATGGCTTACGTTATTTCAGAAGATTGTATTGCATGCGGCTCTTGTATCAGCGAATGTCCTGTTGACGCTATTGCAGAAGGTGATATCTATGTAATTGATGCTGATGTCTGCACAGATTGTGGCACTTGCGCCGATGTTTGTCCTTCGGAAGCAATCAGTCCGGCATAATTGATTAAAACACAATAAAAAGACCTGTTCGATTTTCGAACAGGTCTTTTTTTTACAAGCAACCATGATTCATGGTCTGTAACCTGAATTTTCAAGTATTTTCTGATAATTGTTTTCGTTCATTAGCTCGGTTAAACTGGTATGACTATTTCTTTTCATATAGCTTTTCACTATTTGCCAACCAATCCAGGTACCCAGTCTACCCGGTGAGTCCTGCGAAATAGGTGCCGTAAATGGTGCATCATTCATATACTTACCAATAAGGGTTAAATCGGTAGAAAACAAATCTTTCTGATCGATGGTGGCGCCCCAGATTTCCTTTTGATAAGTGTTACACCATTTCCATTGTTCGGCGGTATAACCCATCAGATTCTCCGGTTTTTCTTCGGGCATGAAAACCGATAATAAATACATTATTCTACCACGATAAATCATATTATCTAACAAGCGGTTTTGTTGGCTATTCATTATAAACATCCTAAAAAGGGTTGCTGACACCAAATCTGTTGCTACACATTCACGACGCATATTATACAACATATATTTGTAGGTAAGATCTTTGTATGCAGGGAAATCACTTCCTAAATAAAAATCGGTTCCAATACCGATAAACTTGCTGTCCATTATTACCTGACGATTAAAACCGGAAACAAAAAAGTAAACATCCGGCAAAATTACTTCAGGGAAATAATGATGAATATAAGTAAAAGCATCTGAAACCGTCTTTTCAATGTCGGACACATCACCAAAAGTTTCCAGGGTTTTTTTATTGACTGAAGAAAATGTAGAGTCGGAGAGAAACTGTACAAAAAGCTTACGAATGGCAGCCGTATCCGAAGCTGAAGTATCCAGCACTTCGGAAGTATAAACCGGCAAAAAAGCAGGATAATGAGTATATAAACTATTCACGCCAGCTATAATCTTTGTTGTGTCAAGCGTTAATAAATCCTTGTCAAACCGATGAATTCTTACTTGTATACGGTTCTGGGTAGTATCAATACCAAACCGGCTGTTTGTGTTACAGGAATTTAAAAACAATAACCCTGTGAAGAGTAAAATAAAAAATAAAGTAGTTCTTTTCATCGCCGATATTATTATTGTTGTCAAAAAAAAAGCACAAATTGCTTAGTGTAAACCAGCCTTTTGTGCTTTCAATAAGTATTAAAATTTAGCAATTAATTATTTTCGTCCTTTAACTGCTTTCTGTTGTTCGCGTTGCATTTTTTCCAGTCTGTCCATAAAACCACCTTTTTTAGCCGGTTTTTTACTGTTTGTTGCGCGTTTTGCATGTAACTGAGCTAATAATTTCTTTTCATCAACCATCCCGCGAATTGCATACGTTTGAATGACAGTGATCAGGGTTGAAACGAAATAGTAGTAGCTCAAACCTGAAGCATAACTGTTAAACATAAACATAAATGTTACTGGCATCAGGTACATCATCCATTTCATCATATTTCCACCCATTTGATCGTTGGTAGGTTGAGTAGCCATAGTTAACTTGGAAGAAAGTATACTGGTTACAGTCATCAACAGACAGAACAAACTAAGGTGATTCCCAAAATAAGGTGTGATGATGGGGATGTATGTATTCCAGTTCAAAATAGAATCATATGCTGATAAGTCAGTCGCCCATAAAAAGCTTTGTTGCCTTAATTCTATGGCAGATGGGAAAAAGCTGAACAAAGCAAATAAAATTGGCATTTGCAACAAGGACGGAATACATCCGCTCATCGGACTTACTCCGACCTTTCCATATAAATCCATGGTTGCCTTTTGTCGTTCGGCAGCTTTTTCTTTAGGGATACGTTCGTTTATTTCGTCAATTTCCGGTTTCAACACCCGCATTTTAGCACTCGACATATAGGATTTAT
>JAQTOL010000090.1 GCA_028748945.1 Paludibacter sp. | reverse complement strand
GACAGAAGCTTATAACCGGATTACACCCTATTATAAAACGTTGAATAAAGATGGGGGATCATCATTCCAACAAACGATATCAAAGTTGATTTTAATTAAAGATTTATTCTTTAAAGGCAAAATAACTACACCTGTAACACAAGACAGCATAGAGTCGACCATTGGAACTGTCTTTCATAATCCCTCCAGACTTTTTAGCGATGGCCAGGTTAACGAAATGAGTAACGGTCTGAGTTATGTTAGCAGTAAATTGAATTATACTGCTTCTGAATCCTGGTTTAAAGAAATCCGCATAGAAGCTGAATGGGCTAACTATGGTCGCATCACTTCCAATTATGCAACAAGCGTTGTTTCCAGCATCGGTACAGGTTATAATGTTTCCTCCAAGTACTATTTAACACTTGTGCCAACAACCTCAAGCAGCATTTCGCAATTATTTGTCAATTTCCCGTTACCAAACACATTGTCAGCTAAATACAATATCTATTGTGTGATTCTTCCAACCAGAATAGTGGATACGGCAGATGTTAAGCCAAATAAAGTGAAATTTTATTTGTCATATGTCAACAGCACCGGAACCCAGGTTACCAATGCCGCAATTGATGCCAATAATGAAGTACTGTCTCCAGCGGGAACCAGTGCAACTTTTACAACCGATCCTACAAAAATTAATAAGATTTTAGTTGCAAAAGATTTTGAATTTCCCTACAGTAACTTAACATGGGATGTAAAAGATCCTACGAAACCAATTACTGTAGCCTTAAAGGTACTAAATGCAGTAAAGCCGACAGAATCAACATTCAACAGGACTTTACGAATAGATTGTATAATTCTTGAACCTGTTCAATAATATTGGGTAAAAAATAAAAAAGTATGAAAATGAAAAATTATTTGAACATATTTGACAAAATGAACAGGGACATTTTCTGTTTTAAAATCATTGTTCTTATCCTGATTATCTCATTGTCTCCTACTACGGCAGTAAACTCTGAAAATAGTTTATCTGGAAAAGATAAAGTTGTCATAGGATTGGTACGCGATGCACACACAAAACTACCCATCAATGCAGCACAGATTACAGTTTCGGAAAAAAATGAATCAGCTGTTTCCGATGAGAAAGGAAAATTTACTTTGAAAATCAGCTCTCCCAAAGAAGTGTTGACTATTTCTGCATACGACTATAATTCTTCGGAAGTGGCTGTAAGAGGGAAAGATACAGTAATAATTGAACTTTACTCCAATCAGTTTAGCAATTATTTCAAATCCATCGAAAGTTTAACGGGAACCGTAAACAACTCTACGTTGGCATCTTCAGTAAAAAGTGTAGATAATTTAAACAGATCAACAGCAATAGCTGCTGATGATGTATTGCAAACAGCCCTGGGCGGTGATGTAAGAGCAATAAGCAGATCAGGAGTTGCCGGAATGGGATCGGCTCTGTTTATAAGGGGTATTAATTCAATTAATGCTAATGCTCAACCTTTGTTTGTGGTCGATGGGGTTATCTGGAATAATTTATATGACGTAGAGTCCATCCATCAGGGATTTTTCTCCAATCCGTTAGATAATATAGACATGAGTGATATTGAAGATATTACTGTGGTAAAAGATGGAACATCAATCTATGGAAGTAAGGGTTCAAACGGAGTTATCCTTATTAAGACCAAGAGGGCTAAATCGATGGTAACTAAAATCGGCTTAAATATTTTCAGTGGAATAACCACTCGCCCGGGTTCTCTCCCTATGATGAACGGAGAAGATTTCAGAATCTATGCCAATGACCTGTTAAAATCCAAAGGATTCACCGGGAATGATATTTCTGGTTTTGGATTTCTCGAAACTGATCCATCGAATATTAAAGTATATAATACAAATCACAATAATACGGATTGGTCGAATGAGGTTTATCAAAGCGGTATGACCAATAATTATCTGATCAATGCCAATGGTGGGGACGAAAAAGCTTTATATTATTTTTCATTAGGATATACCGACAACAAAGGTGTTGTTAAAACAACCAATATGCAACGGATTAATTCCAGATTCAATGCTGATTTCAATTTAGTGGAAAATTTGAAGATGGGTCTGAATATCGGGTTTTCGCGTGTTGAAAGAATGTTGTTGGACGATGGTGTGAATTCTTACTCTTCTCCAACCTGGATGAGTCGCATAAAATCTCCATTCTTAAGTCCATATTCTTATACCTATGCAGGAGGGCTTACCACTGATTATGCTTTTACCGATGAGTTATCAATCGGCAACCCGGCGGGATTAATTTACAGTTCAATTAATAACCTCAAGGAATTTCGTTTTAATATCGGGATTTTACCATCGATGAAAATTACACCTGATCTGACACTGAGTTCACAATTAGATTATAGTGTTCTCAAGACTATTGAAGGTCGTTTTGTTCCCATGCATTTTACACCTGTCAGGTTTATTGAAGGCTATGGAAATTCAGAAAATGAGATTAATAGTCAGGTGATGCGTAATACCGCCATTTTTGATGATACCCGTTTGACTTATGAAAAGAAATTCAATACATACAATCACCTGAAAGCGTTATTGGGTTGGCGATACATTAGTAATTATTATGAATCGGATTACGTTGAAGAACATAATTCGGGATCAAATAATAATACAACAATTACCGGTGGTTATAAATATTTGCAAGTTAATGGAATCAATAACCTGACCAATTCCTTGTCGAATTATTTGAATGTCGATTATGATTATAACAAACGGTATTTCGTATCAGGAGCAGTTTCAGTTGATAATTCTTCCCGTTTCGGGAATAAAACTGTTGGAGGTTTCTCATTATTTGGACGGAGCTGGGGTGTATTTCCATCGGTTGATGCCGGCTGGATTGTATCTTCCGAAAAATTCATGAAAAATCTTGACTTCGTAAATTTATTTAAAATCCGTGCCGGATTTGGATTAACAGGAAACGACGGAATTAAAGATTATGAATCGATGGTCTATTTTTCTTCCATAAGATTCATGGATAAAGCGAATGGATTGATACTCTCAAATTTAAAAAATTCTACAGTGCAATGGGAAACAACCTCCCGGGCACACGCCGGAGCTGATTTAAGTTTATTTAAAGAGAGATTATTCCTGTCTTTTGATTATTTCTCAAGTGTAACATCAAATTTATTGGTTTTAAAGAATTTGCCGGAATATACGGGTCTGGGTCAATACTGGAATAATTCAGGAACCATGAATAATAAAGGATTCGAATTGTCTGCTAATGTAAAAGCCCTGAATTTTACAAAATTAAAATGGGAATTAGGCTTTAGTGTCGGACACTACCTGAACAAAATCACTTCGTTACCAGAGGGAAATTACACAACTTCTGTTTACGATGGCGAAGTTTATACAGCTGTAGGACAATCGGTCGGTGTTTTTTACGGCTACAAAACCAAAGGAGTATTTGCTTCCGAGGCACTGGCTTCTACAGCTTATACAAATCCAACAACAGGCGCAAAAGACTACCTGAAAATTCAAAACCCGGATGGATCGTTTACTAAATTTGGAGCAGGTGATATGATTTTTGATGATAAAAACGGAGATGGAGTCATTGATGAAAAAGATAAACAGGTAATCGGTAATCCGAATCCGGATTTATACGGTACATTAACCAGTAAAATATCCTATAACCGGATTTCTTTAAGTACGGTATTTACATACTCGTATGGTAATGACATCTATAATTATCAACGCAGTCAATTGGAAGCCGGTAAAGACTTCAGCAATCAGACTTCGGCTATGCTCAGGCGTTGGACAGCCGACGGACAGCTTACCGATCAGCCGAAAGCTGTTTTTAATGATCCAATGGGAAATTCACGTTTTTCGGACCGTTGGATTGAAGATGGTTCATATATCAAATTGAAAAATATCACACTTTCTTATGAACTCCCAATCAAAAGTGATTTTATTGAAGGATTCAACATTTGGGTATCTGCTAATAATTTACTTACCCTGACAAAGTATCTGGGAACAGATCCGGAATTTTCTGCCGGAAATTCGGTCTATTACCAGGGAATAGATAATGGATTGATCCCTCAGACAAAAAGTTATTATATTGGAATTAAATTCAGCTTGTAGAACTTGTTGTTAGTTATGAAAATGATAAAAAAAATGATATGAAAAAAATTAACAAAATATCTTTATTCCTTTTACTTTCCGCTTTTACATTGGTGGGCTGTAACGATCTGTTGGATGTGGATTCAAACAGACTGGTTTTTACAGATGAGTATCAGTTTAAGGCAGCTAATGATACGCTATATTCGATGTTCGGCATTTTTTCCCAGTTGGAAAAGCTCTCCGACAGTTATGTTTTGTTGGGAGAGTTACGGGGTGATTTAATGACTGTTACTGATAAATCAAGTTTATATCTGAAAGAAATAAATAATTACAACATATCGGATAAGAATCCTTACGCTAATAATATCCGCGACTATTATTCTGTAATCAATAATTGTAATTACGTGATACATAATATCGATACTTCTGTAGTAGCGGGTGGCAAAAAAGTGATGTATAGAGAATACGCTGCCTGCAAAGCTATTCGCGCATGGACTTATATGCAAATTGCACTGAATTACGGGTCTGTCACATATTATGATCAACCTATTGTTAGTCTGGAAGATGCGAAAAAAGAATACCCCGTTTATACAATGAATGAGCTGGCTCCAATTCTGATTCAGGATTTAATTCCTTTAAAAGATATTGAGAAACCGGCCTTTGGATCTATATTCACTTATAATACTGCTTATTCATTTTTTCCCATACGTTTCTTGTTGGGAGATTTATATCTTTGGACGGGACAGTATGAAAATGCTGCAACTGAATACCATGATTTAATGTTAAAAAACAGTTATATAATCAGTTCAGGACTTAGATCTACCTGGCAGGTAACAAATTATGCATTCACGGGAAATGCAACTGTCAATTGGGTATTCTCATTTAATTCATCTTATTCAAATCAACTTATCACTTCCATTGCCAGTACAAATCAATATTCACCGAACTTTGAGCTGGATAGTTTGACTTATAATAATTATGTCACGCCTTCGGATACCGCTATAAACAATTGGAAATATCAACAATATTATTATTCCAATACACTTGATACACTGGGTGATTTGAGAAGTTACGGTTCTGTTTCACTTTCAAATAAAGAACTTACATTTCCAGATAAACTGTCAAAAAATTATTACATAATGAAATATCAGCTGATTAATCCTTTAGTTGATAAGAAAGAAACAAGTAAACAAGTAATAATTTACCGTACATCTTTGTTGTATTTACGCTATGCTGAAGCTGTCAATCGTTTAAATAAACCGAATCTGGCGCTGGCAGTCCTAAAAAACGGCATGAATCAAACGACATTACAAAACAGAAAACTAATTCCTCAGAAAGAGATGGCTGATTCTGCCGCTTATATGAACTTTAGTGACGAGCGTTTTACGCTTAATATCGGAATTCATATGCTCGGTAGTGGAAATGTAAATGTTGATACAACTTATTATAAAATTCCGAACGAGCCTTCCATAACAGATTCGGTTGAATATGTTGAAAATTTAATTGTCAAGGAACTTGCTCTGGAGACAGCCTTTGAAGGAAACCGTTTTCAGGATTTAATGCGTGTGGCACTCAGAAGAAATGATCCCGCTTATCTGGCCAACCGGGTTGCTGCCAAATATCAGGATAATAAAGAAGCTATCAGAACTAAATTGATGCAAACATCCAATTGGTATTTGAAAAAATAAGAACCTCTGCAAGCTAACATTAACTTACAGAACAAAAATCCCCTAACCAAAGAGAGACTATTCGCAAACGAATAGTCTCTCTTTGGTTAGTACCAGTAAACCGAACAAAGATAGATGTATTATTGTGGTTCGGAATTAGCTCCTGAAACATTCATAAATTGGTCTAAAAGCCTTATTATGGTTTGAACTGCTGATGTTACAATGATTAATTAAACTCCCCGTAAACAGCCTTTAGTTGGTGTCCACAGGTTTCTTTGACTCCTGATATTCTCTGGGTGTAAGGCCAAACTCAATTTTAAAGCAACGGCTAAAATATTTAGGATCATTAAAACCAACAGCAAAAGCAATTTCAGAGATATTTCCCGAATTTACCGTCAGCATCT
This sequence comes from Paludibacter sp., assembly GCA_028748945.1. Classification (GTDB taxonomy): domain Bacteria; phylum Bacteroidota; class Bacteroidia; order Bacteroidales; family Paludibacteraceae; genus Paludibacter. The sequence continues at coordinate 3,726 of JAQTOL010000090.1, read as the reverse complement.
GAACGGCATGTTTCAAACGGATATTTCTGATAAATTCACCCGGTGAAAGACCCGTTAATGATTTGAGTTTACGATGTAGAGTAGACTTTGATAATGACAATTCTAAAGCAAACTGATCAAAATCAAATGTATCGTCAGCCAGATTTTTTTCTACTTTTTCTACCGCTTGTTTTAAAAACAGCTCATCAATTGAACCATATTCCATCGATGAGATATTGATTTCCTTGTTTTGTTGGAAATTCTCTTTTGAAAGCTTTCGTTTACTAATCAGATTTTTTGCACGTGCGTTTAGAACGGCTAATTCAAATGGTTTTGCAATATAGGAATCAGCCCCTGCATTATAACAATCAATACGATCCTCGGCTGAATTCTTGGCTGTTAGCATCAATACATTGATATGGCTTGTCTGAACATCGTTTTTTATAATTTTACAAAATGTGAGGCCATCCATTTCAGGCATCATCATATCGCTGATGATCAAATCTATCTCATTATCATTTACAATCTCCAGTGCTTCCACACCATTTTCGGCTGTTAAAACCCTGTACTTTTTAGCAAAATTTTCAGCGATTATGTTTTTCAGTTCCCTGTTATCTTCAACAACAAGGATGCTAAAATCAAAATCACTTTCCGCATCTTTATCAGTTTCACCCGTGTTATCAGCTGCAATTGGAATGATATCCAATAGTTCTGACTTATCGGTTGGCTGTAGCTTCTCGTCCATAATTTCGCTCTCAGTATAAGCTGAACTGGAAATCGGAATTTCTATGTTAAATACTGATCCTTCATTCAACTGACTCTTTACATCGATGGTTCCTTTATGAAGTTGTAGTAAATCATTGGTAAGCGCCAAACCAATACCATGACTCTGACTTTGATCGGCCGTATTACTGATATAGAATCTTTTAAAAATATGGGGTAAATCTTCCTCTGCAATACCGTCACCAGTATCAGAAACAGAAAGTCGCAGAAATGTCACATCCCGGCGGTCAATAAAACTCATTTTAACCCGGATGGAACCTCCTTTAGGGGTATGTTTGAAGGCATTTGAAAGAAGATTATAAAGAATTTTATCCAACTTGTCCGGATCAAAATAAGCCATATAACCGGGATATTCCGAATCGATTGAAAAATGAATTTCTTTCTCGAGTACCAGCGGATGAAAATTGGAATGACATATATTATTAACAAACTCAACAATATCATTATGTTGAATTTCTAATTTCATGTTCCCGCTTTCTGTTTTTCTGAAAACTAATATTTGTTGAATCAGTCTTTTTAATCGCACCACATTGGCTTTCATCATTTCAAATTGTGTAGCATTACCACTGTTCTTCTTTTGAAGATTTTCAATCAGCAGCATAATAATTGTCAAGGGAGTAAGAAGTTCATGAGAAATATTTGTAAAATACTTTAATTTAATTTGCGCCAACTCCTCCGATTTTTCCTTCTCAATATGAGAAATTTTAAGCTCGTTTCTTAACCGGATACGGTTGATAACAGTTCTTGAAACAAAGAAGACTGCAATCAAAGTGATTACGAAATAAAAAAGAAAAGCCCACCAGGTGCGGTAAGGTGGTGGCAATATCTCAATATCAAGGGATGTAATCTGATCACTCCACATCCCGTTTTCATCACTGGCCTTCGCCATGAAAGTATAATTGCCGGAAGGTAAATTGACGTAATTCACAAATCTTCGGTTATTTCCAATATAATTCCAGTTGTTATCCACACCCGATAATTTATATACATATTGAATTTTACCCGATGAAGAAATATCCAGGGCAGAAAACTCTATACTCAGGTTACTTTCAGTATATTGCATAGTAACTTTGTTTCGCCTGGCATCGTAATGATGAAATTTACTATCGTCAAAAATTGATTTGTTTTGAATCAATATATCGGTAAAGACAACATGTTGTTTTACAGGTTTTGGAGCTGCAACTATTGTTTCCGGATTAAAAACACAAATTCCTTTATTCCCGCCAAATAATATCTGTCCTGTTTTTAATTTTACACTTGCGTCTTTGAAAAATGAACTCACCAATATTCCATCCGAAGAAGAAAAGTAGGTAGCAACATGCGACTGAGGATTATATCTGATAATTTTCTTTATGGTCGATATCCATAGAATCCCGAAATTATCCTCGATTATATCCATAATTCCTTCATCAGTAATTCCATACAATCCACTAATATCAGCTGCCACTTGCTTTTTCTGATCGTAAAAATAGAGACAACCTTCTTTGGTTCCAATATATACATCTCCGTTTTTAGCACAACAGATACTTTGAGCACTGTAACTTTGATAACTATCAATATTTAAATTGACTTTGGAAATTTTAAACGCAATTTTATTTTTCTGATATTCAGGGTTGAACAAGAAAACACCTTCTTTTTCGGTTCCAACCCAAATTTTCTTACCTGTATCTTCTCCAATACAATTTACAAAATTCACCTGCGATGATATTAGTTTAATAGGAGAATTTGGCGGTTTCATATAAAGTCCGTCATTTGTACCAATCCAAACGTTTCCTCCTGAATCTTTAAAAAGTTTGGTAATTGAATTTTCCCGGGGAGTTTTAAAATTACTCAGAGAATATAATCTGAGCTGCTCCAGTTCGTTATTTGCATTATTCCTGAAAACATGTATAATGTCTTCTCCTTCGTTTGCAATCCAAATCTCATTGGAACTTGAAACATTAATTATGGCACTTATGCTGCCAATGCTTCTGACATTTTGATCCCTTGGTCTGGAGACTTCCCCTGACTTTGGATTGAATCGAAAAAGACCAATTCGATTGATTGCAATATAAACTTCCCCAGTGGTTAATTCACAAAATCGTGTTACATAGGAAGGCACATTAAGCGAATTTTTGATCTCGGTAAGTGGGAAATTTTGTATCGATAATTTTTTGAAATCAAGTTTATACAGTCCCTCTCCTACTGAACCAATCCAAAGATTTCCATCATGATCTTTTTTGATTTCATGAAATAATTTTGTATACGAATCATCGAAAAATGAAGCTGCATCAAAGACTTTATTCGATCCATCCGTTTGTTTTTCAATGAAGCTCAAACCACTGAATGTTACCACCCATATATAACCTTTATTATCGTCCTGAGTGATACTGTATACAATGTTATCCAGTTTTTTATCCGAATTCTTCGCTAATAGCATGGGGAAAACATCGATTTTTGAATTATCCCCGATAGTCATATTGAAAATTCCATCACCCCAGGTACATATCCAGTACAGGCCATCCTTGTCCTGATAAAGGCGGAATGGATTATCATCAATACCAATTTTTGAAATACATTGAATGTGATTTCTATTCTGATCTATGTAGCACAGACCGCTTTTCCATAATGAAAGCCAAATCCGCCCTGCATGATCTTCATATATATTAGTTACATTATTTCCTTTCAGTCTTAATCTGGAATTTTTGTCCGTGGAATACCGGATAAATTCTCCTGTTTTAGGATTCATTCGTAATGCACCATAATTGGATGTTCCAATCCAAATATAACCTTTCGTATCCGTGATGATCGAATTTATTCGTTCTTTATTGACATATTTGTTATCAAACGATTCAATCGAAAAGCTTTTTTTATCAATAATCGTGATTCCTTCAAATGTGCCCACCCACAACCGGTGATCATTATCCTCGGTGATACATTGAATTTCGTTACTGGTAAGTTTCCCGGGAGTCAGGGCACTTGATC
>JAQTOL010000089.1 GCA_028748945.1 Paludibacter sp. | reverse complement strand
TATTGTATAACTCCTCGAAACTTGTATGTGTGTAAACTTGTGTTGCAGCTAAACTGCTATGGCCAAGCAGTTCTTTTACGGCATTAATATCAGCTCCTCCATTAAGCAGGCTGGTGGCGAAAGTATGACGGAGCACATGCGGGCTTTTTTTATGTAGACTACTTACCTCCGACATGGTATTGTGAACCAAATTATAGATCATTTTCGGATACATTTTCTTCCCGTTAATCCTGATAAATAAATTGGGTGTAAGGCTTTCAATGTTTTTGTTTCTCAATTGTATGTAATCTTCTATATCCTGACATAAAATCCTGCTGATTGGTATCATTCGTTGTTTGTTGCGCTTACCGATTACCTTTAAATTACCATCAGCCAAATCAACATCTTTGTCTTCAATATTTAATAGCTCAGCAAGTCGAATTCCGGTGAGATAGAAAACTGTCAATATCAGTTGATCGCGAACGGATTCAAAATTATCGGGTAGAAACGTTTTATCTAAAACAATTTCCATTTCGCTGTCTTTAAAAAACGCAGGAATAGGCTTTTTTGTTTTCGGCAAAATAATTTTTAACGTGGGGTTTTGATTTACATATCCACGTGTAAGCAAGAAACGCCAAAACGATTTGAGAGTAGATATTTTGCGGGATAATGTCCGGGCAGCTATTTTCTCCGACATAAGTGAGAGTACCCATTGCTGAATTTGCTGTGAACTGACTTGTGACGGTTCGAATTGGTCAGCGTTGATTTCTAAAAAATCACAAAACTGACGAAGGTCGGTATGATATGACAAAACAGTATGAGAGGAATAATTCTTCTCATACTGTAAATATTGCAGGAACTCGTTCATCATAACCATAGGTACAATTCTGCAACGAAGGTAGAATAAATAAATAAGGAAAACAAGTTTTCCCGGGGATATTTCCTATTCTTCGCGAAGATTTTTCTTCTCAATGTAAACCGCGTGAATTAACTCATCACGTTTTACAATGGATGGCTTGTCAAAACATTGACGGCGACGTAGTTCTTTGACTACACCTGTTTTTTCAAATTTACGTTTGAATTTTTTTAATGCTCTTTCAATGTTTTCGCCTTCTTTGACTGGGACTACGATCATAATTACTAAGTATTTATTGTATAATTTTGTTATGTTTATTTTGGACTGCAAAAATAGACAATCATTTTTGAATGACAAACTATTTTTGAAACTATTTTTTAAAAATTAAAGCCATGTCGCAATATTTATTCCCGGATAGTTCTTTTTTTGTCCATAGATATCTTGCGCTGGTTAAAGTCTAAGATATTTATAAGGAATAAAAAACTGACTGATTAATCATCATCCTTAAAGCGCTGTACAAAATAAGGAGTATTTCCCATCGTTGAAAACCAGAGGATGCGGTTAAATAAATCATCATTGCCTGAATCTATTCCATCGAACTGAGGTTCGAGGCTTAACTTTGCATAATGCAGGGCTTTGTCTGACAATGCAGTAAGCGGTGGATTCATTTCATCCAGTGGAATTTGATTTTTTACTGAAATATATGGATTATAGTCCGGATTATTTGTAAAACAATCGAACATGGGGGTGGCAATGGCATCCTGAATATTCATTGGGGGCAATCCCAGTATTTGTTCGATAGTTCGAACCATCGCTGGCTGATTGTAGGCTGTATGTATTGCAGTTGTAAATTTAGAATAGGGACTTATGACCATAGCCGCAGTCCGGTATGCCGAAACATGATCCCATCCATCCTGTGAATCGTCCTCCACAACAAAAACGACGGTGTTTTTCCAGAATTTACTGTGTGTAACAGCCTCAATAATTTGTCCGAGAGCCAGATCATTATCGGCAACCATGGCTCGTGGAGTCGGGAAGCCGGGTCTTGTGCCGGAGGTGTGGTCGTTTGGAAGTGCCATGACCATCAATTGAGGCAAGCTATCACCTTCCATTGATTCATATTGCTGTAATTCTTTGATAAATGTATTTGCCCGTAAAATATCAGGTATTTTATGTCCGTCATATCCCGGATAATTGTCAGATAATAATTCTTTAACAGTATTTAAAGTGGTTTTATTGTTAAAATTAAAAGGTTTGCCGGCAATGAATCCTGAATAGATATCTTTCCATGTTAGTGCATTATCAAAAACAGGAATTGCAGCTTCGCCGTAAATACGGCAACTAACCCCGTGTTTGCGGGCATTGTCCCATATAAATCCTGACGGAGGATAAACCAGGGCATCATTCAATACATGCGGATAACTACGAAACCAGGCCCGGACATTTTTCTCAATATAATCGGTAACTATCGATGCATCGGTCCAACTGTGACCTTCTGCAGAACATTTTCCGGAAACAAAAAAATTATCCATTAGTTGAAACTGTTCTACCAGACGATGTGTGTTTGGCGTAACATTCTTCCCGAAAACACATAACGAAGAGTCGCCGTTCCCTTTGGCTACATCGCCTAATAGTTGGTCGTAAGTACGGTTTTCTTTGATAATATACAATACATGTTTGAAAACCGAAGGTTCTCCGATGCGCTCAGGCACAGGTTTCGGTAATACATTCGTTCTGGGTGGTAGTTGTGCGGATTTCAAACGTTCCAGTTGGTTACATGCGATAACTGTTTTAGTATAATCTGCAAGTTGCTTTTTCCCGGGAACGGCTATTGCCGAGACTGAAGCCAGCATATGATGGGAATTAAATACCGGTGAATGATTTGGTACAAAATCAAAGGCTAAGTTTGCTCCAAGTGATTCAAGATTGGTGACATATAAAGTTTTGTTATTTAAAATGCTAATGGATGATGGGAAAGCTCCGGTAGGGATAAATCCCTGAATGACACTTTGTTCATCCGAACCTTTTGTTGCAGCTTTTTTACCGAGTGTAATTACTGCAAGTGCATTGTCCATGCCATTTGCGACATACAATGTTTTTCCATCGGGTGTTATTGTCAAGCTATTGGGCATATCTCCAAAATAGTTATTGAAATTTTTCTGAAGATGCAACGATATAGATTCTGAAACAACGTCTGTTTTCGTTTCAATCACACTTACCATGTCGCTGTTGGAATTGGTCAGATAAACATAATTTTCATCGGGTGAGGCTATTATTTTATTGGGATGAAGGCCCACTACCAGTTCTTTCAGCAGATTTCCTGTATGAGGATCATACACACTAACGCTTCCTTCTCGGCTAGCTGCTGTGGTAGTGTCAATTTTTGCCATTCCCCAGGGAACACCGGCAATGTCTTTGTCATTTTGATCGGGAATCCGCCCGGCCCAATTCGTTACATAGATTTTATTTTGAGCGATAGTTAACCCGTAAGGTGCAACACCGGTGTTTTTTGTCCAAACGGTTTCGCCTGTGATCAAGTCTTTTTTTATTAATTGATTGTTCCCGTTAAGTATTACATATAAATAATCACGTCCGTTCTCGTGCCGGATTAACAATTCGTTGGGAATAGCAAGTTTTGAGGGTGGCACGGCCTTGAAATTGAATAGTTTGGATACACTGGCATTGTTCCCATTCCATTTTAATTGTACAACATATGATTCCGAATTGCTCAACGAAGTGCTGAAAAGTATATAATCCACATTATTTTTCCTGTACCAGCAAACTCCGGAGTAAGTATTCATGGCACTTTTTAGTTCAGGGATATTTTCCATACGAAATGTATGTGTTACTTCATTCTTACCGGTATTTATAATTACGACACTGTATCTTTCCTCTACTGCCAGCCATTTTTTGTCGGGCGACAAGGCACAATCCAACGCGTGGTTTTCTTTGGTTGAATCACCCATGATAATCAGTTTCCCTGCCGGTTGAATCATCCTGTCATAAGGCAACTGAATGGGTTTATCCGGTTTTTTATTTCCGGAATGGGCCTGAATATTCACTAACCCGCCTGAGATTAGTATCCCCAGAAAAAATAATATATGCTTCATATCTGAATTTGTAATAAGATACTTGTGTTGATAATGAGTTTTTTAATTGCTTAATGGAAGAAGATTTTTCTTTCATACAAACATAAGCATTCTTTTAAATCTTCCCAACTTATAAGTGATATAAAATTGATGCAGGTAAAAAATGTCACATCTTTGAGTCATTGCAGTAATACAATTGTCAAACATCTGGATTTGTAAGAAAAGTTTGTTTGTATGATTACAGAATAAACGGGAAAACTGCTTTCCGTCTGGCAGGATAATCGGCAAACCGAAGTTTATACCATTTGTGATGTGAAAGTGCACGTGGTATGAGGTTAGCAGCCGTCCACACCAAAAACGAAAGGGCTGGCAGGTTCCAGCATAAGATGGCAAAACCGGTCCATTCAACGATTTCACCAAGAAGATTTGGACAACTCACAAAATTAAATAATCCGCCAACCGGTATGACATAATTAGTATCGCCGGGTTGTCGGAGGTGAATCAACTTGTTGTCGTATTCCCAGTTGATGTACATTCCCGCAGAAAATAACAAAGCACCGACAATGAAATTAGCTTGTGTGAAATAACTGCCGGTATAATGGGCAAAGTGTCCAAAATAATATCCGAGCAAAAAACCGGTTACGAGATTAAAACAAACTGCCATACAAGTAATGACTAAAGGCATCTTTTTTCCTCTGGTGTGGATGCGGAACGGAAAAATGAATGTACGGTTTATATAATGAAATATATAGAACGACACCAATATATAAGTTACAGCGTTTTGTACAGGTAGGTTTGTCAAAACAAAAAATATTACAACGGTCATGCCCGGAATTTCCATAAGTACCCAGCCTAACCTGTTGCTTATTTGCGGCCCCCAATGGGTTGTTGTATGTCTGCCGTATGGAGCTGTGACTTTTATCAATACTGTAAATATAATGACTGCTACAGCCATCCATAAGTAATTCAGTTGTTGAAAGGTATCGTAAGTCATTGTATTTTTCCAATTATATATTTGTTGTTCTGTTCAATTCTTTTACAAATGTACATATATATTTCAATAAAATTAAACTGACCTCAGATTCCTCCTAAATATCTTCGATCATTACTCAGTTTGGACAACTTTTTAAATGAGAAACTTATTTTTAAGGAAAAATGAATCTTTCACTGCTTATTTGTTCAAAAATCTTATTCTTTAAGTGTTTAATAATTTATATTCAGTTTTACTTTTTAATTATCCGGCACTCTCCTTATTGAAGAATTCTCAGACCAAAACGAATCTTCGATAAGTATAAATTATAATATTATTTATCCTTTTGTCCACCCAAAGTATTAATTTATCCACTTTGACATCATATCTTCTTAATAATTTTGTATTAATAATTTAAAGTGGCCGAAACAACCGGAATGCCTGATTTTGAAACATTGTTCTGTTATTACGGTTGAATTCAGGGATACAAATTTAACGCATAACTAAAATTTAAGAAATCATGAAAAAAATTTACTCTTTCGCAATTGCATTACTAGTGACGTGTTCAATGAACGCACAAACGCTTCTCTATTCAAACAACTTCGAAAGTGGAGTTGGAACCTCAACAATTGTAGGTAACGGTCAAATTGAAGTCTCTCAAACGCCGGGATTCGGATCCGTATTTCACAATGCAGCCGGTGGTCAGGGAGTGAGATCAAATTATTTATTGTTGCCAACTGATATTTTTGCTAATTTACAGACATCGGGTGTCAAAGAGTTATCCATCGCTTTTTGGGTAAACAAGAGCACGGCAGTAGATAACTTTTGGACACCAATGTTTTCCGCATATGGTGCAGCTCCTGCCGGTGGTATTAATACCTGGCCCATGATGATCCTTCAATCCCGTTTGGTAGCACAGGTTAATTGTAGTGGCTGGACTGATTTGGTTGATTCAGATAATGTTAATGCTCTAAATCTTGTATCAACTACCTGGTTGGATGATGCAGCCTGGCATTATTATGCTGCAACATTTACCGAGACTGCGGTAAAAATATATGTTGATGGGATTCTACAAAATGCATGGACACTTAACGGCACCGATGGTCATACGGTTGCAGGTCTGTTTTCAGGAGGATCCGGTCTGACATACATTTGTCTGGGTGGAAATCAGGCATGGAACTGGAATGACCCTGATCCGGCTTATATGTATGATGATTTGTCCATTTATTCAAGCGCACTTACTCCTGAGCAAATCACAGCCACAATGGATGCCAAAGTGGTAACCGATATTAAAACAATTTCCAATGGAAATGCTGTACCGTTAAGTGAAGAATTCTTCAACATTACCGGTGCAAAGGTTGGATACGAGTATACTAAGCTTCCAAAAGGTATTTATATCAAAAAAGCGATTTACAGCAATGGAGTTATTTTAAATACTAAAATAGAAAAAGTTGTAGCTCAGTAATATTTTTTATTGATTAAAACTCAGAATAAAACTGAGGATATCTCCTGATTGCAAGCGGGATATCCTCCGTTTTTTTATATATTATGTCCAAGGAAATCAATCAAAAAGAATTTGAATTCCTGTGTAGGAAGTCCCTTTTTGTTGTCTCATAATTTTACTCATAAGCGTTCTTCAAATTTTCATAATTTTTTTCAAATCCTCCAACCCTTCCGAGGCTCCTTTTTGAATTAATGTAATTTGTGCAGGAAGGTACTCAATTTCATGCGGATCGATAAGATAAACAGGTGTCCCTGACTTTACATAGTTTATCAGGCTTGCAGCAGGATATACCTGCATGGAAGTACCAATCACCACAAAAATATCCGCCTGCTCCGTAATTTGGATCGCATTTTCTATTTCAGGAACTGCTTCGCCGAACCAAACGATATGCGGACGAAGCTGAAATCCTTTTGGACATAAGTTTCCTAAGTTTATTTCCGGATTTTTAAGGTCCACATCAAATACTTCTTGTCCGGGACCGGTGGAACGAACCTTTAATAATTCACCATGCAAATGTAATACTTTGGTGCTACCTGCCAGTTCGTGCAAATTATCCACATTTTGTGTGATGATCCGGATATCAAAGTATTTTTCCAATCCGGCAAGTGTTTTATGTCCTGCATTGGGCACGCTGGCAAGCAATTGTTTCCGGCGTTGATTGTAAAAATCAAGTACTAATGCCGGATTTTTATACCATGCTTCCGGGGTTGCGACATCTTCAACCTTGTATTTTTCCCAGAGTCCGCCGGAATCCCGAAAAGTGCTGATACCACTTTCGGCACTCATACCGGCCCCGGTAAGTACAACTAATTTTTTCATATTTTCTAATTCATTGGTTGTCGCAAAGATATTGAATTTTAAGATGAAACTACCTGATTTTTCCATCGATTTTAAAATGAACCCTGAGTTTTTTTTGATATTTTCTTTCTACATTTGTCCTTCGTAAAATGCAATTAATAATGAACACTATGGAACATAAAAAAATAAAATGGGGTATTATAGGCACTGGAAGAATTGCAAAAGTTTTTGCTACCGCACTTCAGGTTGTGGAAAATTCAGAACTTCACGCAGTAGGTTCGCGTAATATTGAAAGTGCCCGGCAGTTTTCTTCAACATTTAATCCTGCCAAAGCCTATGGTAGTTATGAAGAGTTAGTGAATGATCCTGAAATTGATGTTGTTTATGTTGCTACACCGCATAATCTTCATTTGGAAAATGCATTACTTGCTCTCGATCATAATAAACACGTGCTTTGTGAAAAACCAATGGGTGTCAATCTGAAAGAGGCGACAATATTGATTGAGAAAGCCAAAGAGAAAAATTTATTTCTAATGGAGGCATTATGGAGTCGTTTTTTGCCGAATATTATCAAAACAAAAGAACTAATCGATGCAGGAGAGATTGGTGACGTAAAATTAATGACGGTCTTTTTCTCATTCAAATCCAATAACGGACCGGAGCACCGGCATTTTAATCCGGATTTATGTGGCGGAACGATTTTAGATATTGGAATATATAATATCTTTTTGGCATTGTATCTTTTTGGAAAACCTCAACAAATTTCAGCTATTGCCGGATTAAGTGAGCAAGGTGTCGACACGACCAGCAGTTATACCATTAAATATAAAGATGATAAACTTGCTGTGATGTATTCTTCTTTTCAGGCAAATTCACCGGTTGTTGCCGAAATACACGGGACAAAAGGGAAAATATCACTCGAAGACCGGTGGTTTTGTCCGGGTAGAGTTCGGTTGAATTATCCTGATGAAACGGAGAAAATATTCGATTTTGAAGTAAAGGGAAATGGATATGAATGCGAAGCGGAAGAAGTAGCTAACTGCATTCGGGTCGGAAAAACACAAAGTGATTTGTGGAGTTGGTACAATAATCTGGAATTATTTACTGTTATGGATGCCATCAGAAATGAATGCGGAGTAGTTTACCCGGCTCACGATTAATTTAAATCGATAAAAAACTGTGTGGTAAAATTAAAAACTCTTCCTGAGTTTTTAATTAAATACATGAAAAATACAATTATGTACTTACAGTTTCTAATATAAAGTTTGAACTGTTGCCCTTCATTTTTGTGAAAAATCTGTATCTTTGTGGCTTATTTATTTAGATATGAGAAAAATATTTATTCTTTTGCTTACAGTTCTTCCGCTTACGGCCTGTAATCATGTAACCAAAAGTGCAAAAACTGAAGTAAAACCGGTTAATGTTCCCGGCTTTTCTCCCGATTCGGCTTATTTTTTCACCCAAAAGCAGGTTGATTTCGGTCCGCGTGTTCCCAATACAGCGGCGCAAATTGCCTGTGCCGGTTATCTTTCATCTACCCTGAAACGTTTTGGTGCTGTGGTGATCGAACAAAAAACCAATGTTCAGGCTTTTGATGGAACAACCTTACGATCTATTAATATTATCGGTTCATACAATCCCAAAGCAGAATCACGCGTTTTACTCTTTTCACATTGGGATTCCCGTCCCTGGGCCGATAACGATCCGAATCCGGCAAACCGTAAAAAACCGGTGATGGGAGCCAATGATGGTGCCAGTGGGGTAGGAATTTTGCTCGAAATGGCACGTCAGTTTCAACTGCAGCAACCAAATATCGGAGTGGATATCATTTTTTTCGACACGGAAGATTATGGAGCTACAGAAAGTTCAAAAATACCAAACAGTGAAGATTCATGGTGTCTGGGAACACAATATTGGGCACACCATCCGCATGTGCCGGGTTATACGGCTCGATTTGGAATATTGTTGGACATGGTAGGTGGAAAACAAGCCACATTTTTAAGAGAACAATCTTCTGATTATTATGCATCGGATGTAGTCAGTAAAGTGTGGTCACAAGCGAATAGTCTGGGATTTAGTCAGTATTTTATTAACCAGCCCGGAGGTGCCATTACCGATGATCATATCTATGTAAATAAAATTACAGGTATCCCGAGCATCGATATTATTCAGTATGATGCAAACTCAGGTACCGGTTTCGCCGGTTATTGGCACACGGTGGATGACACGATGAAAAATGTGGATAAAAATACGCTTCAGGCTGTTGGTGTGACACTTATGCATGTGGTTTACACCGAAAAGTAAATTTCCATTATTTACTTCCAGTTCGTAATTCTGAATTGAGAATTAAAAATTATGAATGATTTATGTCAATACGATTCAAAAAAATAGCGGTAAAAATCGGAAGCAATGTGCTGACCCGTGCCGATGGAACATTGGACATCACTCGTATGTCGGCATTAGTGGATCAGATCTCGCAATTACACAAAAAAGGAGTTGAAATTGTAATGATCTCTTCCGGTGCAGTTGCTTCGGGACGAAGCATTATGGGCATCAACAAAAAAATGGATGTGGTGGATCAACGTCAACTATTTTCGGCAGTGGGGCAGGCTAAACTGATCAATCATTATTACGACTTGTTTCGTGAACATGGGATAATAGTGGGACAGGTACTGACGACCAAAGAGAATTTTAGTAGCCGCCGACATTATCTGAATCAGCG
>JAQTOL010000088.1 GCA_028748945.1 Paludibacter sp. | reverse complement strand
ATAATAGTATCCTGTTTTGGGGTTGAAAATCATTTCCGGTGCCTCTTGTCCCTGCCACCGATTCGCATCGTTATTTACCCGTCGGGCAATGCGGGTTCCGTAATCGGCCAATGTGCTTAATTTAAGTGGTTTTCCTGAAGCAGAATCAATTTTTAGCTCGGGAATTCCACTATGCCAGGAGCCGTAAATCAACCAATGATCTCCTTCGGGAGTGACAATATAGGTAGGATCAATAGCATTCCACTTAAAATAGGCGCTCCAATCACCGGTATAGCTTGAGCGATACCAAGGAGGTGTTCCTGCGGTTTTGTCACTTACAGAGCTAATTACGTAGCCTTTATCTACCCACACATTCGTTGATAAATCGGTTGACTCCATTAATCCGATAAAAGCTTTTTCTGTCCAGGTATTATCAAAATTTGCCGATGAATTTTTCAACCCGTTCCCAATAAAATTATCCACCACAATGCTATAATACATTCGGTAAATGTTCCCCACTTTTCGGATACAGGGAGCCCAGTAACCATATGAAGGACTAACAATTGGAGCAAGGCCAACTCTGGCACGCATGGAATTCAACGAATCTTTCACCCAGGGTGGAACAACTGGCATGGCTGTTCCCATAAAATTCCAGGTTACCAGATCCTTCGAACGACGGTATGGAAAATGACCATGACCGTCAAGAGTATTTCCATAAGAAGCATCAGTTCCGTACATATAATAATAGTCGCCACATTTGGTTACGGTTGGATCATGCGTGTTGGCCAGATTCCAGCTTCCACGGTAAGCCCAGTTGGAAATGGAAGAATAATCATCAGCGTAAGTCGGAGCGTAATAGGGAGTTGTAACTTCATTTGTGAATTTCACACTATCCACATCCGACACAAACATGCTCAAAACGGTTTTGTCTGATTTATAAACGGTTAATTCAGTGCTGTTATTTAAAAATTTTATACTGTCAATTTCTGAAACATAGTACCCGAGTAACGAACCCGCTGTTTTATGAATATATATTTTATCCTGAGCTAACGAAGTAACCAGAAATAGCGTAGTCAATATTGTAATTCCTGATTTTTTCATTGTTTGGTAAATTTCAAAGTATTATTGTTGACTTTCAGAAAATAAAACCCACTTGCTAAATGACTTATATCAATAGATTGATTTTTGTCAAGTAATTGTTTATTCATCAAAACTGCACCATCGAGTCGGATAATTTTGATATTTAACACCCCTTCAGGTACATTTTTCAACTGTATAAAATCATTTGCGGGATTAGGATAAACCACCATCGACATTTTATCCGGAATTATTGCTGTTATGCCGGAGAATAAACCAAAAGTCAAATTGCTGATATCTGAAAGCATAATTGAGTTCGAAGAATTATCGATATTTTTGAAAATTACATTTCCAGCAGAAAAAGTTATTCTGTCTATTGAATTTAATAAGGTACCTGTTTCAGATCCATTGTTTAGTTTTATTATCAAGCTGTTTTGAGCCGGAATTATATTCAGAGGAAAGATCGACATGAATAACAACCCGAAAAATATGTTTTTCCTTTTCATTTTTTAGCTATTGAATATTTAAGTATATGAAATTAATTCTGAATGCTTTGCTTATTTTAAAATCACTTTATGTATGTACGTTTCATTTTCTGTCGTTATTTTGACAATATTTACACCGGCAGATTCTATTGGGATAGTTGCAATTGGTCCATTCGTTTGTATTGTTTTTAAAATGTGACCGCAAGAGTCGTAAACAGAAATGGTACTTTTATTCATGATCCCGCTAACAATAATGCTTTTATCACGACCAACAACTGTGTGTTTGGTATCGTTTGCTTTGTTTGTTACTAAAGCAGTAGCACTCAAAGGTCTTAAAATGCGAACATAAAAGAATCCACCTGCATAGTTTGATCCGCTTGCCTGAAACCGAACGGTTATTGTGTCCAAATTATTGATCAACCTGTCAGGAATAGGATATTCTACATTGAAGAATGCAGATTTATTCCATTTCCCAACGATATTCTCTGTTATCAGTTTTACGCCGTTTATTAAAATGTCAAAAGTACGGTTCCCCGATTCGTATCCCCAATACCGTACCATCAAAGACACAACAGGTTCTTTATTTGTCCTCATTTTGTAACTGATAAAACCCCCGTTATTTGCATCTCTCCAAAATTCATTCTGATAGTTTCCTGTATTAGAATTTAAAGATTGCAAGCTATGATCAACTTCGGGTTGTTGCTCTCCCGGAGCTACCCTGTCAATGGTACGAGCCTCCAGTTCAAGTGCTGCCTTTTGAGTAGCGGCTAAATTTGCAAGTACAGTCTGATATTCAGATGATGTTAATGTCATCCAGTACATCATATAACGGGAATCATGAATACGAAAGAAAGGTTCAAGCGTTAATGCAGAATCTGCTTTTGTGACAAATAGGCCCGGAGCCGTAAATGTAAGTGGCTTACCTTCAACCGGAATAAGTTTGGAAGGAAATGTCGTACGATCACCGACTATTATTGGTGCTTGATCTAAAGGTAAAAGTTTTCCGTTTGCAATATGTCCCCAACGGCTATCATCAGCAATTAATCCGGTCAAATCTTCAGTACCGGTTTTGGCGCCCAGCAAAATCGGACCGTGCATTAGTGCAATATAGGCGGGTACATTGGGCAGTTGCTCGATGCTGTTGTGCATTGGTAACAGGATAGTTACAACATCGTTGTTATTCCAAATCCGGTTTACTTCAGCATATGTAGATGGTTGAGAGATTAATGTTAAAGTGTCACTTCCAATAAGAACTTTCATGGCATCGGCTGGTACCCATGCCGGATGGCGAATCATTAATTTAAACGGGGTTGGAGCATCGACATTTATAGTTAATTTGGTGCGTTCTTCATCAGGGAAAACTGTTTCTTGTTTTACTCTGACTCCCTTCTCTTTCCAGTTCAGTTCAGATGCAATAAATAAGTTCAGGTAGAGGGAATCGTGTTGATGTGAATAAATAAATTCGCCATATTTTCCGTGATTTTCCATTCCTGTTCCAACACAACACCACATGGCTTCATTGGGCGCAGAATATACACGATAATGACGGGGACGCGCTGAAGTAAAATAGACATATCCTCCATGTTCCGGATGTTGAGTGGATAGAATATGATTGTATAAAGCCCGTTCATAATAATCAGCATATTTTGCCAGAGGATTCATTCGAAATAAATCTTCGGTCAGTTTTAGCATATTGTTCGTATTACATGACTCAGGACCTTCAGGAACATTCACAAAATCACTATATGCCGATGCCTGGGGAAAGTATTCTTTGCGGCTGTTTGCTCCGGATGCAAGACTTCTTTTTCCTGTAACTGTTTCCCAAAAAAAACGACCGGCAGTTTTATAAGTTGCGTCTCCGCTTACCTCTGCTATCCGCTGAAAACCAACTGCTTTCGGAACCTGAGTGTTGGCATGCATATTGTCCAGATTATCAATGCTTTTTGACATGCTGTTCAGCAATACTTTGTGCGAAAATCGTTTTGCAGTATCCAGATATTTAGTGTCACCTGTCATTTGATAAGCATCTGCAAAAATTTCATTCATGCCGCCGTGTTCAATGGCAAGCATAGTTTCCATCTGAGCATCAGTCAGTGCTGAGCAGATATTAATCCCCCAATCACAAAATTGTAAAAACATAGTTTTTGCATCAGCACTTCCACCGTACAACCATGCATCTCTAAGCCCTGCATACATTTTGTGCACGTTATACCAGGGCACCCATGCTGAATTAAAAGTAGTGAAATTTCCTGTTTTAAATGTTGACCAGATACCATTACTTCCGGGAACACCGCCGACATAGCCAACAGCCCATGATGGGTATTTTACTCCGTTTGCATCCTGACAGGCTTTGAGTTCGGCAAGCATGTAATCCATTCGTTGTTTGCAGTCAGCATTACCAGTAGCCGCATAATTTATAGCTAAGGCTGATAGATAATGCCCGCCAATATGTCCATCCAAACCAATCCAGTTAATGTAACTTGCACCTTTGGGAGTTAAGCCGGCTTCTTTCAAATACGGAGCCAGCAATCGATCCACATCGTACTTCAATAAAGTTGTTATATTCAGGTCACGGGCATGTTTAAAAGGACCATCAAGTAAAGTCACATCGCCCAAAGGAAAAGAGGTAGAATAAAGTTTGTCCTGAGCTATCACATGAAGAAAAGAAAACACAGCGACACAAAGAATCAGAAGAATGCGTTTATTCATTTTGCGTTAGTATAAGGTTATTTTTGTAATTTTTATTGGACAAAGATATTGAAAATATGGAGGAAACAAGTGGACAAACGTATTTTGTTGGGGGATAATTGTGGAAGTAAATCACGTTCATTCTCTGTATTATTCCTTCTGTCAAAACTCTTATTTCCTGATTAGCTTTGTAGTAGCAGATCTGATATAAATGTGTCTTAAGTTTTTTTCTGAGTTGAAGTGCGTATTGTAGTAGTAAAAGAATTTAAATCATTTCTGAATATCATTTTTTTAAGAAAAAGGATTTAAATAACCAATGGATCTTTTTTCTGTCAGTGAACACATTTTTTTGAACCCGGAATTTTTTAAATTGCCTTTTTATTTTTTAATTGCTGTACTTCTAAAATCAAATCTAAAGTCTGATTATCAGACCTATTGATAATTGTCTCATTACCAATATGAAATTATCCTCTTTTATTAAACGTTTATCCTCTTCGGGTTTGGGATATTTTATTTATTTTCGTACCTGACTTTTTATCTAATCACATGAAAGACAAAATCCTGTTGACGATTGCTTTACTATTCATTTTCCTTAGTGCCTGGTCATTACCTTATAAAGTAAGCTATCTGACAGCCGACAATGGCTTGTCCAGAAATATGGTGGCGGATATTTTTCGCGATAGCCGGGGATTTATGTGGATTTCTACCAGTAATGGATTGGACCGATATGATGGGTATGAATTTATTCATTTTAATAGTCGGAATATGGAAAACCATTTACAAAATGATAATGTACATTGTGTTGAAGAAGATAAAAACGGAAACCTCTGGATTGGAACGGAAAACGGGCTTTACTTATTAAATTATCAATCGGGAGAAATAGAAAGTGTCGGTGCACTGTCAAGAAGCCGATTAGATTTAATTTCAAAATCAATCAACTTTATCAAAAAAGATGAATCGGGAGATATCTGGGTTGGGTATGATAATGGGTTAGCAAAATTACATTACACTACCGGTAATATTATTCAGACTGAAGATATTTATCATGGAAATTCATCTGTCAGATCTTTTTTGCAATTCAATGGAAGTATTTACATTGGAGCCGGAAATGAACTGTTTCGGTTGATACGTGGCAATGAT
This sequence comes from Paludibacter sp., assembly GCA_028748945.1. Classification (GTDB taxonomy): domain Bacteria; phylum Bacteroidota; class Bacteroidia; order Bacteroidales; family Paludibacteraceae; genus Paludibacter. The sequence continues at coordinate 4,571 of JAQTOL010000088.1, read as the reverse complement.
GGCATTTACACAAAAGTTAGTGCCGGTGAAAAATTGAATTCATTTTCAGGTTCTGTGAATGTTTTATTTTATGACAATGGCTTACTTTGGATTGGAACAACCAATGGTCTTTATAGATATGATCCTGCCTCGGAAGCATTAACTCTGTATGTTGCTAATTCCGTACAAAGCAATTCTCTTACATCCAGTTATATAACCGATATAAATAAAAGTCAGAATGGTCAGTTACTCATAGCCACTCTCATTGGTTTAAACATTTATGATTATCGAACCGATGTTTTTGAACACATTACTTCCGAAAATAACCTGACAGGTTTGTCGCTGAATAATAATTTCATAAGCTGTCTTTATGTCGAAGATAATCTGATCTGGATAGGGACTGAGAAAGGTGGAATAAATTTGTTGATGCCTGACTTAAAAATGTTTAGCAATGTAAGCCATTCCATAGAGAATCCGGCGAGTTTGTCGAAGAATCCTGTAAATTCAATCTACGAAGATGAAGCTGGCGATTTATGGGTTGGAACTGTTGAAGGCGGACTAAATCTGCAAAAAAAAGGTTCGGATGCATTTATCCATTACTATGCTCAAATGGGGAATCCGGGATCATTGAGTCACAATTCCGTGAGTAGTATTTGTCGTGATTACCGGGGAGATTATTGGTTTGGAACATGGGGAAGAGGCATAAACCGTATGAAAAAAACTGACAAGGCTCATCCTGTATTTAAGCAGTATTACCGCGGATCTTCGTCTGAAAATTCTATTATCAGTGATTTTGTAGCAGCAATGGTATCCGATGAAAAAAATCATGGATTGTGGTTGGGGACACGCGATGGATTGGATTTTCTGGATCTGGACACAGAAAAATTCATTCACGTTTTAGATTATTTGCCGACGGATAAACACATCAAGCTTATAACAGAAATGTATATCGATAAAAAGCAAAGACTCTGGGTTGGAACAGGCAACGGACTTTATTGTATTTATCTAAATAATACTGATTTAAAAAAGAACAAAGTACGATACAAACATTTGCAGTACACGTTGACTGATCCTTTGTCTCATAAAATTGAAAAAATAAATTGTATCCTTGAGACTAAAAGCGGGCGTTTGTGGTTTGGAAGTAACGGGCATGGAATTTACTCACTGACTGAGAATGCTGATACGATGAAATTTCAAAATTTTGATGTAAGCACGGGTTTGCTCGATAATGTAATTTACGGTATGCTGGAAGATGATGCCGGTAGAAGATGGTTAAGTACAGATAAAGGTTTATGTGCATTTAATCCGGGTCGGAAAAGTAGCCGAAGTTACACGAAAGCCGATGGACTTCAATCAAATCAGTTTTATTGGGATGCTCATTTTAAGGGGAGTGATGGAAAAATGTATTTTGGTGATGTGGAAGGCTATACTTATTTTGACCCTTTGAAATCTGTTCCGGTTTTATTTAAGAATAAAGCGACTATTACCCGGATTAAAGTTTTGAATGAGGATGTGTTTCCTTCAGACAATACGAATTATGTTCGAAACCTTAAATTTGATGGGAATCATTTAAAACAAATTGAATTGAAAGAATCGGATAAAGTCTTTAGTATAGAGTTCTCAGCACTTTGTTATAATTTAGCTGATAAAATTAAATATGCTTACCGCTTAAATGGTTTTGATACTAACTGGACTGTAGTTTCTTCCGATAGACGTTTTGCTAATTTTACAAATTTAAAATACGGTAATTACGAATTACAGATCAAATGTACAAACTCCGATGGAAGCTGGAGTGACTTGTACACAACATTAGATATAAAAGTGATTCCACCTTTTTACAAAACCTGGTGGTTCTTGTTGTTACTGGTCAGCTCAATTTTGTATGGCGTGTACCGTTACTATGTTTATCGTGTAAATCAGTTTCAGAAACAGAAAATTCAACTCAAACAATTAGTGGATGAAAGAACCCGTGAGATTGAACAGCAAAAAGAGATGCTTGAAGAACAGGCTCTTCAATTAAAATCTAATATGGAGATAATGATAAAGCATCAGGATGAGATGTCAATTCAGAATGAAATACTTACCAAACAAAATCAAAAAATTACGCATCAAAAGGAAGAACTGATTTCTCTTTCTAAAAAAGTGGAAGAAGCCAATTTTGATAAAATCTCATTTTTCACCAATATTACACATGAATTCCGAACACCCATAACGCTAATTCTTGGACCGGTGGAAAGGTCTTTGAAAATGAGTACGAATCCAAAAGTGCTTGAACAGTTGAATATTGTACAACGAAATTCCCGCTTGTTGCTGACCTTAATCAATCAATTGATGGATTTCCGTAAGGTGGATTCAGGAAAGCTGGAATTAGTCAAAACACAACAAAACTTTATTGAGTTTTTGGATGACATCATATTGCCTTTCGAAGATTTGGTGAAAGACAGGGGAATCACTTTTCGTAAACAATATCGCATTAATCCCCCGGAATTTCTTTTCGACCGCGACAATATGCAAAAAGTGATGGGGAATTTATTGTCCAATGCCATCAAATTTACTCCTGACCATGGCCTGATTACAGTTATAGCAAGTACCTATACAGATAAATCCGATCAAAAGGAACGATTGTATGTTGCCATGAAAGACAACGGAAAGGGAATTCCCGAAGAGGATTTGACAATGATTTTTGAACGTTTCTATCAGTCAAAACAAAATCAACCCTATTCAGGTTCAGGACAAAGTGGTACAGGAATTGGTCTATTCCTCTGTAAACGGATTATAGAGTTACACAACGGAACTATTGAGGCCCGAAATCAAAATTCTGGCGGATCCTGTTTTCGGTTTATTATTCCGATTGAACGCAGAATTAGTACGGTTGTGTCAGTTGACGGTAAACAAATGGAAATGCTGGTGTCCAACCCCAATATTGAGCAAGATAATATTTCAAATGAATTATTGAAAGGGAAGCCCAACTTATTAATAGTAGAAGATAACAGCGATATGCGGCAGTATATACGTTCGATATTAAACCAGGAATTTAACATACTCGAAGCTCCCAATGGTGTTGTTGGATTGGAAGTTACCAATCGCTATCAGCCCGATTTGATTATCAGCGATATTATGATGCCCGAAATGGATGGTCTTGAATTTTGTAAACGGGTAAAATCCAGTTTTACAACATCGCATATCCCGGTAATTTTGCTTACCGCTAAATCTTCAACCGATACGCAGATCGAGAGTTTCCATTTAGGTGCTGATGGCTTTCTTATAAAACCTTTTGATGAAGATTTGCTGATAGCGATGATCCGGAATCTTAGCGACAAAAAGAAACGTATTCAAATGAATTTTGCCGAAAATATGGATCCCAAGACCTTACATTTTGACGAAGAATCCCTGGATAAAAAATTTATCGACAAATCATTACTGGTTTTAAAGGAAAATTATACAAACCCGGCCTTCGATGTTACGGAATTTATTGATATTATGGGAATTAGCCGCAGTTTGTTACATAAAAAACTTAAAAATCTGGCTGGTCAGTCAGCCAGTCGTTTCATTCGGATTTACAGACTCAATATTGCACGGGAATTAATTATTAAAAATCGTATCAACCATTCACTCAATATTTCAGAAATCGCTTACGAAGTCGGATTTAATGATCCTAAATATTTTACCCGCTGTTTTACAAAACATTTTGGGATACAGCCGAGCACGTATTTAGATGAAGAAGCGAATTTTAATTCAACAAAAGAGGAAGTGGATGAGTAAATTCATTTCCACTAAACTGAATGGATTGTCTACCAATAAAATGTATATTTAATTTATTTTTGTATCACACTATAAATACTTCAATTAACATCATGAAAAAAACAAAATCGTTAGTCATGTTGATATTCTCAATTGCATTGGGAACGCAACTTGTTTTTGCCCAGACACACAATATTCAGGTTGATGTCAAAAAAGTGGGCTCTCCAATCCAGAAAACCATGTACGGTATTTTCTTCGAAGACATCAATTATGGAGCAGATGGCGGACTATATGCCGAAATGATTAAAAACCGCTCTTTTGAATTTCCTCAAAGTCTTCTTGGCTGGACTTCGTTCGGAAATGTTGAAGTTCGGATTGATGATCCTGCATTTCCAAATAATCCGCATTATGCCCGTCTTTCATATCCCGGACACGATGAAAAGAGAACCGGATTGGATAATGAAGGTTTTTTCGGTGTCAGCGTAAAGAAAGATGCAGATTATCGTTTTTCTGTCTGGGCACGCTCACCTGAAGCCGGAAACAGTAGTATACGAATTGAATTTATTGATCCGGAAAGTAATGTTTTCAACTCGCAAAAACTGACTGTTGACTCCAAAGAATGGAAAAAATATCAGGTAGTTATAAAAGCAACCAAGACAGAATTAAAAGGCCGGTTGCGAATTTTCCTTACATCTAAAAATGCCCTTGATTTGGATCATGTTTCACTTTTCCCTGTTGATACATGGAAAGGTCGTGAAAACGGTTTGCGAAAAGATCTGGCACAGGCATTATACGATTTACATCCCGGCGTTTTCCGTTTTCCGGGCGGCTGCATTGTGGAAGGAACCGAT